>CAZEHU010000541.1:0-3265 GCA_964511605.1 uncultured Myxococcales bacterium | reverse complement strand
CACTGGCGGCGGAGACCGGCTCCGCGGAGGAGGTCGCGGGCTGGCTCCACTCATCGACCCGGGCGCTCACGGTCGCGATCACCCCGTCGAGCATCACGGGCGCGGGTGCAGGGCCCGCGAGGGTGGCCATCGACGGCCTCGAGGCGAGCCTGGTCTACGAGATCCCGGCGGCGAACCCATGAGCTCCCGGACTCGAGGGCGAGGACCGCACCGGCTCGTAGTAGTGGCGCTCCTGCTCCTCGGGTGCAGTGGCACCTCCTCGGACAAGGGGGCCACCTCTGCGGACGCCGGCGCGGAGGCCACTGCCCCGGACGATGTCGGCCGATCGCCGCTCGAGACGAGACCGGAGGCCCCGGCGACCGACGCGGAGCCGATCGAGGACTCCTGTCCGCCGGCGATTCCCCATGAGGGCGAGGTCCGCGCTCGCTCCCTGGCCTGTGAGGAGGATCTGCCCGCGGGGCGCCAGGTCGCGGCGCGCGTGGGCGATCTGGTGCTCGAGAACGCGGTGGCCCGCTTTGTCGTCCGCGCCGAGGGCGAGGGACACGCGATCATGGGCCTGCCGCGCGGCGGCCTGATCGACGCCGTGCGCCAACCGGTCGGCCTGGGGCTCGGCCTCGACGACGGGCTGCGCGAGCTGATGCTCTCCGCGGAGCTCTGGCTCGTCGAGCCCCTCCTCGTCTGGGCGGAGGCCGATGGCGCCGGGGGCGAGGCACGAGTCGTCGCCGAGGGTCCGATCACCTCCTTCCAGACCTTCCACGACGCCTTGCCGCTGCCCCAGCCCGACATCGTCGGCCGCCATGAGTACGTCCTGAGGCCCGACAGCACCGTCCTCGAGATCCACACGACGCTGCGCCCGAAGGTGCCCGAAGCCACGGCGTCCACGACGATCATGGACCTCCTCTTCTGGAGCGGGGACCTACGCCAGACGGTGCCGGGGCACGCCGGGGGTGGGGACGCTCTGCCGCCGGATGGCAGCGTCGAGTGGCTCGTCGCCGAGCCCGCGGGCCCCGAAGCCAACGTGCCGGCCTACGCCCTCGCGGCGAGCTGGTCCCGAGAGATCCTCAACGCCGGCCCGGTGGTGGCCTTCCTGCACGACACGCCTTTCATCGAGGGTGAGGGAGCTACCTTGATTCGCTGGCTAGCGGTGGGCGGGCCCGGGGATCCGCGCGATCCAGCAGGGGCCCTCGCCGTCGTGGCCGACGCCGCTGGGGCCACGCTGACCGCCGTCCACGGCACCATCGACAGCGCCGCGGTGGGAGATCGAGTGGAGGTGCTCGACGAGGAGGAGATCGTGCTCGGTCGCTGCTTGCCGGATCCAGAGGGAGCGTTCTCCTGCGCCCTGCCCGGGGAGGTGGCCGCTGCCCGGGTGGCCCACCAGCCCTCCGGCGTCGTCGGCCCCTCCGTGGCGCTCCCCGCGACAGGGGACCTCATCCTGCCCTCCCCCTCCTACGCCCGCCTCGAGGTGAGCGCAGAGGATAGCGAGGGGACCCTGCTCGCGTTCCGACTCACGGCGCGCGACGAGGCCGGGGCGATCCGCCACCTGGTCGGTGGCCCGGACACCACAGCCTTCGATCTGCCAGCGGGGCATTGGGAGCTCTGGGTCACCGCCGGGCCCGCACGGGCGCACCACTCCGCCGAGGTCACCCTGCTCGCCGGGGAGGAGGAGAGCCTCGCGACCACGCTCCCCGAGGTGGTCCCGGCCCCCGGCTGGATCGCCGCAGACCTCCACGTGCACGCCGAGGACTCGATGGACAGCCAGCTCCCGGGCCGCGTGCGCACCCTCGAGGCCGCGGCCGAAGGCCTCCGCTACGTAGTCTCGACGGATCACGACAGCGTGGGCCCCTGGGACACCGAGGGGCTGCCCGCCGCGCTCCTCGACCAGGTGCTGGTGGTCTCCGGCGTGGAGGTGACCACCATGGACAGCGGCCACTTCAACGCCTGGCCGATCCCTGCCGAGCCCGCGGCCTCCGGGCAGGGCGCCCCGAAGTGGTGGGGGCTCGATGCCGATGAGATCCTCACAGCCGCGAGCGCCGGAGACCCCCACCGCATCGTCCAATGCAACCATCCCCGCGTGTCCAAGGGCTACGCCGCCTTCTTCGATGTGATCGAGCTGGGGCCCGACTCCGGCCCCCAGGACGCGGATCATGTGGCTTGCGATACGGTGGAGCTCCTCAATGGCTTCGATCTCGAGGGCTGGCACGAGGTGCTCGAGGACTGGTTCCTCCTCCTCGAGCTCGGCCATCGTGTCACCGGCGTCGGCGTAAGCGACAGCCACACCCTCGCCGAGCGTCCTGGCCACGTCCGCACCCTGGTCTACGTAGGCGAAGAGGCCGCGGATCGAACCGACCCAGCGTCGCTGACGCCCCAGCACGTGGACGACGCCCTCCGCGCCGGACGTGCCGTGGCTACGGCGGGCCCCTTCCTGGATCTGGCCGTGGTCGACGCCGAGGGCCAGCGGACCCCCATCGGGGGGCTGCTCTCGCCGGCTCCGGCGGGCCTCGAGGGCCTCACGGCCCATGTGGAGCTCCAGGCCCCGGAGTGGATGGCGCTCGGGACCCTCCACCTCGTGCTCGACGGCAAGGAGGTCTACACCGCGGACGCTTCGGGCGTCCCCACCGTGGACGGACGCCGCCACCTCGTCGTCGACGTCCCCCTGGCCAAGGCCGGAGCCGCCGCGGGCCCTGGAGATCACTGGATCGTCGCCTGGCACGACGGGGCCCCCGCCTCCTGGCCCGGCACCCTGGAGGAGGCCGTCGCTCTCACCAACCCGGTGCTCCTCGACGGCGATGGGGACGGGGCTTGGTAGGCTCCGCCGCCCCCAGAGACGGGGTCACGCACTATAGTGCGCACGTCGGCCCCGGCGAGGCGCAGGATATTGCTTGCGGGTCGGGCCCCCGATCGAGTACAGCGGGAGCCCCGGAAGGAGGGCGCTATGGCCCACAAGGATGCCCCGCGGATCGAGAGCTTCGATCGGCACCCCGACAGCTATGCGCACTGGCACCTCCGCATCGAGGGGGACCTCGCGCGGCTGGTGATGGACGTGGCCGAGCAGGGGGATCTCAGCGGCAAGCACGAGCTGGTGCTCAACAGCTACGATCTCTCGGTGGACATCGAGCTCGCGGACGCGATCCAGCGCCTCCGCTTCGAGCATCCCGAGGTCCGCTGCGTCATCCTCGAGAGCGCCAAGGAGCGCATCTACTGCGCCGGGGCCAACATCCGCATGCTCGCGGCGAGCGCCCACACCTTCAAGGTGAACTTCTGCAAG
>CAZEHU010000540.1:0-3265 GCA_964511605.1 uncultured Myxococcales bacterium | reverse complement strand
ACGACCCGGCCTATCCCGATCCCCTGCCCTGGCAGCCGAGCACCGATCCCCACAAGTACCCCGATCCCCTGCCCTGGCAGCCGGGCCCCGTCGAGCATACGCCGGCGACGAGCCCCGTCATCGCCGCGAAGACCACGGTCATCGGCACCTTCCTGCCGATCAAGGACTGACGATGGAAGGTCCCGAAGACGCGCCTCGGGCCGAGGACTGCCCCCCGACGCTCCGCCCCTGGCAGGCCCTCGTGGTCGAGCAGCACGGAGTCCACATCCGCTTCGATCCCTGGTCGGTTCGCAGCCCCGCGGAGGTCCACGTGGAGCGCGCCGATGGCGATCGCGAAGCCTGGACCATCCGCCTCGATCCGCCGCGCAGCCTGGACAAGCCTGCCTTGGTCCAGCTCGAGAGCGAGGCCGCCCTCGGCGATGGGGGCGGACGCCTGCGCGTCGCCTGGGCCGACGGCCCGCCCGACGTTCGCGCCACCCGCTGGCATCCCCAGCGGCCGATCGCGACCCCGGCCGATGTGGCCGCCGTCGCAGCGGAGACCACCCGCCTCGGCACCTTCCGCGTGCAATAAGGCACAGCGCGCCGGACAGGAGATTGTGGGGACTCGCCCCTTGTCGAGGGGGCAGCCCAGCGCTATGCAGGCGGCGCCTTCCCCCCCCCCCTTCCGACCTCCACCCCCGAGGAGACCGCCCATGGCCACCGATCGCGTCCGTCAGATCCTGAGCTGGTACTCCGCCGACAGCCCAGGGACCAAAGCGAACCTGTACCGCATGCTGAACCATGGCCGGCTCGCCGGCACGGGCAAGCTGGTGATCCTGCCCGTCGATCAGGGCTGGGAGCATGGGCCGGCGCGGAGCTTCGCCCCGAACCCGGCGGGCTACGATCCCCGCTATCACTTCGAGCTGGCGCTCGAGGCCGGCTGCAACGCCTACGCCGCCCCCCTCGGGGCCCTCGAGGCGGCCGCGGCCGACTACGCCGGCGAGCTGCCCCTCATCTTGAAGCTCAACCACAACAACTCGCTGTTGGGCTCGAGGAACCCGAACCAGGCGGTGACGGCGAGCATCGACGATGCCCTCCGCCTGGGGTGCTCGGCCGTGGGATTCACGATCTACCCAGGGAGCGCCCACTCCCAGGAGCTCTACGAGGAGATCCGGGACCTCGGCGCCGAGGCCAAGGCCAAGGGCCTGGCGGTGGTGATCTGGTCGTACGCCCGCGGCGAGCAGATCTCGAAGGAGGGCGAGACCGCCATCGACGTCATCAGCTACGCGGCCCACATCGGCTGCCAGCTCGGTGCCCACATCGTGAAGGTCAAGCCGCCCACCGCACACCTCGAGCAGGCCGCGGCCAAGAAAGCCTACGAGGCCGCCGGCCGTCCGATCGACAGCCTCTCGGATCGCATCCGCGACGTCATCCAGAGCGCCTTTGGCGGCCGCCGCATCGTGATCTTCTCCGGCGGCGCCGCGAAGGGCACCGAGGCGGTGCTCAGCGAGATCCGCGAGCTGACCGCCGGCGGCGCTTTCGGCTCGATCATGGGCCGCAACGCTTTCCAGCGCCCGAAGGCCGAGGCCATCGAGCTCTTGCACCAGGTGATGGACATCTACGCCTCGGCTTCGTGAGCCGAGGATTCGTCCTGAAGGCCGCCCTCGTCCTCTCGGGGGTGGCCCCCCTGGGCGCCTCCCCCCTCGCGTGGGCCCAGGCCGACGCCGGCAAGCCGAAGATCGCCGCCGAGAAGCGGGGCCGCTGGACCTTCGAGGACTCCGCGCGCCCGGTGAAGGCCGTGCTCATCGGCGGCTCGGTCGCGGCCTGGCCGCGCGGCGGCTTCGCTCAGTTCCTCGAGGCCGCCTGCCCCCGGTTGGAGATCCGGCGCCGCGCCAAGGCCCGCATCGGCGCCAAGCAGCTCCACGAGCGCTTCACCAAGCAGGTGCTGAAGAATCGACGCCTCCGCCTCGAGGATCATGCCGAGGTGTGGCTGATCTTCATGGGGGGGCTGAACAGCATCGGCACGCCGCGGCGAACCAATCGCTACGTGGCGCGTACCCTCCAGGACGCCCACCGGGCAGGCCTGAAGACGATGGGGCTCACCGTCGGGCCGTGGGGATCGGAGCGGGACCGCCGCTTCAAGGAGGCCGCGGGCCTCAGGTACCACCACAACACCCGCCTCTCCGTGGACTTCACCATGGGCCGGCTGAAGCCCGGCGAGGCCTTCGGAGCGAAGAGGGAGGGAACCGACTTCGAGCCCGGGGAGCTGCCGGACATCGCGGTCGATCTCTACGGCTCCCCCCTGCGCGACGCCGGGGCGCCCCCACGGGAGAGGACCCGGCGCCTCGAGCGCCTCGTGGCAAAGGACAAGTGGGTGAAGGGACAGCTCCGCCCGCTCCCGAGAGGGGAGCGACCCGCGCGCCTCGAGACCCTCGTCCAAGAGGCCCTCGCGCTACCGGCGCGCTACCTCAGGGCGGAGCTCCAAGCCTTCGATCACATCCACCCGAACCTCGAGGGCCACCGGATCATCGCCCAGGAGGCCTGCGCGGTCGCGCCCCCCTCGTGGGGCTGCCAGTGTGGGGCCATCGCAGCGATGACCTGGGATGCCAAGGCCGGGCTCAGTCCGGTGGTGGCTCCGCCAGCTCCTCCGGCAACACCAGCCGGATCCAGGGATCCCTGATCCTGTCCGAGGCGTGCCTCGCCGCGACCTGATGTCCCCGTCCCAGCTCGAGGCGTGCGAGGAGAAGCGCTGCTTCGTCCTGCACCTCGAAGGGGTCCTCGGCTCCCCTCTCGAGCAAGGCCTCGAGGGTTCCCACGGCCGCCTCGATGCGCCCGGTGCGGGCCTCGAGCGAGGCCAAGTGGACCGTGGCCTGGGCTCGCACTTCGGCGGATGCGGAGCCGGCCAGCGCCCGGAGCTCGCGCTCGGCCTGGCGGACCCGACCGAGGGCCGCGCGAGCCGCCGCCGCCCACAGCCTCCCCTCCGGTGAGGTGATGCCCTGGACGGCCTCGAGGGCAGCGGCCGCCTCACCGGCCCCGAGGTGGAGCCGGGCTCGCTCCTCG
Source organism: uncultured Myxococcales bacterium (assembly GCA_964511605.1). Taxonomy (GTDB): domain Bacteria; phylum Myxococcota_A; class UBA9042; order PHBI01; family JACKFB01; genus CAZEHU01. The sequence continues at coordinate 226 of CAZEHU010000540.1, read as the reverse complement.
GGAGGTACAGCGGCTCGGGACAGGCGGCTCGAGCGATCGCGGCGCAGCACCAGCCGTGCCTCCCCGGGGAGCCCATCCTCCTGGACCTCGAGGGCCCCGGTGAGCTGGCGCGCGCGGCGCCAGAGTGCGTCGAGGTCCACGAGGCTCAAGCCGACGGCGCCCGGGTGGCGGACGGCGATCGCGACGTCGAGGACCAGCACCCGCCGCGCTCGGGCCCAGAGGGTCT
>CAZEHU010000539.1:0-3272 GCA_964511605.1 uncultured Myxococcales bacterium | reverse complement strand
TGGCAATGGCCAGGGCGGTGGCAACGCAGGGGGAGGCCAAGGTCACGGTGGTCAAGTTCGCCGACTTCCAGTGCAGCTACTGCCGCTACCTGGCCCTGTCGATGCACCCGATCATGGAGAAGTACAAGGATCGGGTGCGCTTCGTGATGAAGAACTTCCCGATGAACGTGAAGTGCAACGCGCGGATGTCGGGCTACGACAAGCACCCCTACGCGTGCGAGGCCTCGTGGGCCGCCCATTGCGCGGGGCTCCAGGGCCCGGAGAAGTTCTGGGAGATGCACGATCTGCTCTACCGCCACCAGGACAACCTCGACGAGGCGAGCCTGCGCAAGCACGCCGCCGAGGTGGGCCTGAACGTGCCCCAGTACGACGCCTGCATGATCGACCCCGGCATGAAGGCCCACATCACCAACGACATCCGCATCGCGTACCGCGGCGGCATCAACGGAACGCCGCGGACCTACGTCAATGGCGTGCTGGTGCCTGGGGCGGCGTCGAAGTCGGTGCTCGAGTACTACCTGGAGAAGGCCCTGGAGGCGCCGCTGCCAATGCCCGGTGAGGCGCCCGCGGCGCCCGCGGGGGTCGTGGTGGCCCCGAAGCCCGACGGCACCCAGATGATCAAAGCCGAGAAGACCGGCGGCGCCTTCTACATCGACCCCTACGAGGGGGCCGTCGACAAGGACGGCAAGGCGATCAACGGCCCCGACCTCGTGCCGGGCCAGGTGAGCTGGTTCGACGCCAAGGCTGCCTGCGAGAAGGCCGGCAAGCGCATGTGCACCGAGGAGGAGTGGGTGAGCGCCTGCGCCGGCAAGCCGGCGGTGGACAACAACAACAACCAGCTCTTCGCCGACGACTCGGTCGAGGGCAACATGTATCCCTACGGCCCCTTCTACGGGAACGGCAACTGCCACGACCAGGGCGACAAGTACAAAGGCAAGGCCCTGCCCTCCGGGCGCAAGGCGGCGTGCCGTACCCCTAGCGGGATCCACGACCTCGCCGGGAACATCGCGGAGTGGGCCAACGTCACGGAAGACAAGGCCGTGTTGCTCGGCGGCTACGCCTCCTCCGGCGAGAGCGCGGCGTGCAACCAGCGGAGCTCCATGGGCCAGGAGGGCCGCCAGAACCAGACCACCGACATCCGCTGCTGCGCGGACACGAACATCTCGTCGGCCAAAGCCAGCGCGGACGACGTGAAGACCACCGATGGCGACCTGATGGGCAAGCCCGCGCCGAAGATGAGCGCCAAGACCAATGAGGGCAAGACGTTCTCCAACGCCTCGTTCAAGGGCAAGACCACCCTGGTGAACTTCTTCGCGAGCTGGTGCGGCCCCTGCAAGAAGGAGATGCCCTACCTCGTGAAGCACCAGGACGCGTACCGCGCCAAGGGCTTGCAGATCGTCGCCATCGGCGTGGACACCGACCCCAAGAAGTCCATCGAGTTCGCCGAGGGCTACAATGTGAACTTCCCGATCATCACCGACCCGGACTCCAAGCTCATGGGCACCTGGTCGGTCTTCAGCATGCCGGCTACCTTCATCATCGACCGCGAGGGCGTCGTCCGCTACTCCGACATCGGCTTCAAGCCCGAAGAGCAGGCGGCCAAGCTGAAGCAGGGGATCGAGGGGCTGCTGTAGGGACGACCTACTCCAACGGCTTGTCCATGAAGAAGAAGGGGCTGAGAGCCACCCCCCAGCCATCGCCCTCCGAGACCTTGTCGCCGAACGCGAAGGGCTGGAAGGTGGACTCGATGGCGTCGCAGTCGAGGTCGCCGTTGGCTGTGATGGTCCCCCCAGTCCTCCGGTGCCGCAGCAGGTACCCTCGACCGGTGTGGGGCTCCGGTTGGTCGGGAACTGGCGCGGGAGCTCCTCGCCCTCGGGATCCAGATGGGGCGTACGGAAGTAGAGCGCAGCGCCGCCCGCGATGGCCTCGAGGGAGTCCAAGGCGCACCGCGTTCCGCCATTGACTCCGCTCCATACCCCTATCATACTCATGCCATGAGTACGCGCCTGCAGGTGGTCATGGACGAGGGGGAGCTGGTTCGCTTTCGGGAGGCGGCGAGCCAGCGTCGCATCACCCTCTCAGAGTGGGTCCGCCAGGCGCTCCGCGAAGCCGCACGCCGGACGCCTGAGGAGGACGTGGGCACCCGGCTGCTGCTGCTCGAGGCCGCCGCTGCGCACGAGTTCCCGACCGCAGACATCGACGTGATGCTCGAGGAGACCGCGGCTGGCTATGGGCCGCTCCCCGAGCCGTGATCTTCCTCGACGCCAACATCCCCATGTACCTGGTGGGGGCTCCGCATCCGTGCAAGGATCGAGCGAAGCAGGCGCTGACGACGCTCATCGCGAAGCGACGGCCGATGGTCACGGACGCGGAGGTCCTCCAGGAGATCCTCCACAGGTACGCGGCCATCGGACGCCAGGAGGCGATCGGGCCAGCCCTCGACCTCATCTGCGGGCTCGTCCGCGAGGTCTACGCCGTCGGCGGCGAGGATGTGCTGCGGGCCCGGGACATCCTGCTCGCCGTCGCAGGGCTCTCGGCACGCGATGCGCTCCACATCGCGGTGATGGAGCGGCACGACGTCGAGGAGATCCTGAGCTTCGACCGGGGCTTCGACCCATGGCCTGACATCCGGAGGCTGGAGTCATAGGCTCCCGGGCGTGCCGTCCCCGCTCGTCGTCACTGGCTTCACCCTCACCGCCCTCGGCATGGCAGTGGCGCTGTGGGCCGAGGGGCAAGGACGCGACAGGGTGCTTGTGCCCTTCAAGACCCTGGCCTCCGCCGGCTTCCTGGCGGCTGCGCTCGGGTACGGGGCGCTGGAGAGTCGCTACGGCGCGACGGTCTTCGTGGGGCTCGTGCTGTGCCTCGTCGGGGACGTGCTCCTGGCCCTTCCGGGCAAGGGGGCCTTCCGGGCGGGGATCCTCAGCTTCCTCTTGGGTCATGTGGCCTACGTGGTGGCCTTCGTGGGCGCGGGACTCGACACGACCTGGGCCGCCGGGGCCGCGGCCGGCGCGGCGCTGGTAGCCTGGCCCGTGATGCGCTGGCTCTGGCCCCACGTCACCGCCGACTTCAGGGCGCCGGTGAGCGCCTATGGCCTCGTCATCTCGGTGATGGTGATCGGCGCCCTCGGCGCCGCCGGTGGAGGGGCGACCCCCCTGATCGCCGCCGGCGCCCTCGCTTTCTACGTCTCTGACCTCGCCGTAGCCCGCCAGCGCTTCGTCACCGAGGACTTCAGGAACCGCCTCGTCGGCCTGCCCCTCTACTACGGCGCCCAG
>CAZEHU010000538.1:0-3276 GCA_964511605.1 uncultured Myxococcales bacterium | reverse complement strand
GAGCTGCATCGCCTCGACGGCCGCCGCAGGAGCGGCATTGGCGGTGAAGAACTCTCCAGAGGTGCTCAGCATCGGGTAGAGGACCGGGACGGCCACCAGTGCGAAGCCGAGCAGCCCCGTGCTGGCGAAGACGGCGCTGTCGAAGGTGCGGCTCATGGAGATCGAGATCCTCCTGGACTCAAGCTTGGTTGCACGGGAGCTGGAATCGGCCCAACGCTATGAGGGGGCCCTGTAACCGGGGTCGCGGGGGAGAGGACGCACGTGGGCGACGAGCTTGCTCTCCCTTGCCTCCTCGCGTCCCTCGAGGGGCTCCGCAGCGCATCCGAGAGGCCGCCGGAGGGGATCACACGGAGAGGACGTCGACGCTCTGCCATCGTGATCAGGGCGTCCGCCGGGACCCGCTTTCGGAAGGTCAGCACCTCGTCCGCCGGCAGCCGTACCCCCGCGCGGGCGGCCAACTCCTCGTCCACGCAGAGGATCCAGGGCCGCTCGAGACCACGCACCAGCCGGAGCTTTCGCTCGAGGGTTGCGGGGGTCCAGAAGCCCACCACCTCCACGGCGACCCGCATCCCGATCTCGTCGTCCACCAGAGTGAAGTCCGAGCTCAACAGGTGCTCGCCCACCTGGCTGACGTCCGCCTCCCTCTCGACCCTCCACGGCCCCTCGTGGCGCTGGAGCGCACGGAAGAGCACCCGCTCCAGGGTAGAGTCGAAGGCCCGCCCGAGCCGGTGGGTGGTGCCGATGGGATCCCGGCTGTCGAAGGCCACCGTCATGCGGGTGGCCTCCAGAAGGCAGGTGGCCTCGAGGCTCCAGGGGCCCGCGGCGGTGAGCGCGGGCAGCCATCGTGCCAGCGCCGCACCATAGCGCCGGCTCAGCCGCAGTACCGACGCCGGCCCCGAGAGCTCGAGCCGCCCGCCCTCGGCGCCCTTCCCCCCGAGGGGCGCACGGGCCTCCACCAGCAGGCCCTGCAGCCGCGCCCACCGGAGCAGGGGCCCGAGGCGTCCCTGGACCTCCACGACCACTCGCTGGGCATGGCCGAGGATCGCCTGCGCCAGATCGAGGTTGTAGAGCTCGAGGAGCTCCCCGACAGAGGGAGGACGAACGTCCCCGTCCGGCATCCCAGTCGTCGCCTCCCCGGGACGACATCCGCCCGGCTCCGCACCCAAGAGCCGGCGCTCCGGCAGGTCGGCGTACAGGGAGGCCTCCAGCGCCGGAGGCTCCACCTTCAGGCGGGCGGCCACCTCGTTGATCACCTGCGCCCTCGGCGCCCTCCGCGCGCGAGCCGCGGCCTCGAAGAGCTCGCGCCGCGCGCGCCGCGGCTCCACCGACGCCCCGATGTGGTATCCCCGGCGGCGGAGGAGCAGGCGGGACATGCGCTCCCATGCCTTCGGCGCCCAAGCGCGGCTCCGCTGGAGGCGGAGGCGTCCCTCGACGTGGGATCGGGGAAGCCCCTCGCAGGCCGCGAGCACCCGCTCGAGCTCGTCCACCCAGCCCCGATCCCGCGCCATCAGCCACCGCGGGTAGATGCGATCCTCGTGGAGCTGCACGTCGAGGTCTCGGAGGCCGCTCACGGCGTCCGGTCCTGGCGCCGCACGGCTTCGAGCTGTGGGGTGGTGGCCAGGGCGCGGCGGAAGGCCGCTCGCTCCTCCCAGGAGTCGCGGACCACCAGCTCGTAGATGATCGCTCGCTTCCCGGGCCGCGGGCGCAGCACCCGCCCGACCCTCTGGACGTGCTCCCGCCGGCCGGCCTCGCCGCCGAGCACCAGCGCGACGCTGGCCTCCGGCACGTCGATGCCCTCGTTGAGCACCCGCGTGGAGATGAGGGCCCCGAGGCGCCCCTCCCGGAAGGCCTCGAGCAGCTCGTTCCGCTCGCCACGGCTCGTATGGCAGGTGATCGCCGGCAGCAGCAGCCGCTCGCTCAGCGCCCATGCTGCGGCGTTCCGGGCCGTGAAGACGAGGACCCTCTCGGTCGAATGGTGCGCGAGGATGCGGGCGCTGAGGTCCGCCTTCGCGCTCGCCATCAAGACCGCGGCCTTCGCGACCCGATGGAGCGCCAGGAGCCGGCGGCCCTCGGAGCTCCGCCCCAGCTCCCGCAACAGCTCGGACCAGCCGCGGCCCGGCCACGTGCGCCGGAACGCAAGCCACGCGGCCTCCATCGGGGCTCGGGCCTGCTCGTAGCGGCGGCGCTCGTCCGCGTCCAGCTCCACGTGCAGCGTCACGCTCCGCCACGGGGCCAGGTGCTCCTCGCCGAAATCGGACAGGGTGAAGTGGCAGAGGGTCGGCCCCACCAGATCTTCCAGCAACGCGCGGCCCCGGGCAGCTATCGGCGGCGTGGCGGTCAAGCCGAGGCGCCTCGGGGCCGCGCACGCCTCCAGCGCAGCGCGCCAGACCCCGCTCGCCACGTGGTGGGCCTCGTCCACCACCAGCAGCGGAAAGCAGTCCCCGAAGCGGGCCAGGTAGAGGTCGGCGCTGGCGAAGGTGCAGACCGTGATGGGGCGGAGCTCCTGGCGCCCATCGCCGAAGCGTCCCAGGAGCGGTCCGCCGTCCGCCCCCAACGCGCCAGATCCCACGAGGGCCTCGATGGTCGTGGCCCACTGCTGGAGGAGCGCGCGGGTCGGCACGAGGATCAGGGTCGGGCGTCCGAGCTCGGACATCGCGGCCAGCGCGACGCGCGTCTTGCCGGTCCCGGTCGGCATCGCGACCACCCCGCGCCCTCCGGCGAGCCGCCACGTCTCGAGCGCGACCTGCTGGTAGGGGCGGAGGGAGGGCAGGGGGATCGTCATGGGGCCCACGCGGCGGAGCCGGAGGAGGTCGAGGGGCTCCTCCGCTCCGCGGGTCCGGGCGCCGGCCACGAGGCGACGTCGGAGCGACGCGTAGTGGTGGGCGTGGGCGCGCCACGAGCCCGCGCGCGGGTCGTACATCACCTCCGGCGCCTCCACCGGGTCGGGTCGGGTGCCGGGGACATCGTCGAGCAGCAGGGTGCCCCGGTGATAGCGGATGCGCATGCCCCGGGGGTTCGCAAGGGGCGTGCCATCCGGCGGCCGGGACCTCGTGGGTCCCGGGAGCCAGCATTCCATTGCTCGATCGACGGGAGGCGACCGATACGTCGAACTCGGTCGCTGTCTCGTGGGGCGTCTCGCGCCGCGCGGCTGAGGCAGGTCGAGGCAGGTCGTGGCAGGGTCGTCGCGCCGACCTGCTATCCTCCCGCCGTGGTGCACCTCTCACGAAGAAGCGCGCTCTGCGCAGCCGCCCAGGTGCTCCCGGCGCTCGGGACGAT
>CAZEHU010000537.1:0-3280 GCA_964511605.1 uncultured Myxococcales bacterium | reverse complement strand
GCGTTCACCAAGATTCGAGGGCCGAATCGACTCCAACGCACCCTCAGCGTGCGTTCACCAAGATTCGAGGCCCGAAGGGCGCGATCCCGCAAAGGGGTCGTGCACCAGGAGCCTGTTGCCGATTGGCGCCGGCGGCGCCATCGGCTCGGCCTCCACGTTGTGGCCCCGACCGAGCGCAGCGAGGGGGACATACTCGTACTCAGCGACCGGAGGGAGCGGTACTCGTACTCAGCGACCGGAGGGAGTGGTAACTCGTGCACGTGCACGCTCCTTCCTCGTCGAACTGGTCCTCGACGTGTGGACACCAGTACGGATGGGCGCTCCGCAGCGAGTACGTGGGTCGAGCAGGGGTCGGAGGACGATGAGCACGGCGCGAAGCGACGTGGGCGCTGGGCCATGGGGACCAGAGGGAGCAACAGGACGCGCGGCGGCCTGGGCGCTGGGCCCGGAGGGACCAGGAGAGCCTGCGACCGGTCTGGATCGCACACCGGTCACAGGGCCGGGTGGCATCGAGGCGCAGATGGGACCATCATGCGCCGCATGGATGCGGCGACCGTCCTCGTCGTCGATGACGACCTCGTCCTGCGCACGGCCCTCATCGAGGTGGTCCATGCGTTGGGGCACCGGGCTCTGGCGGCCTCCGACGGCGCCGAGGCGCTGCGCCTCTTGAAGCATCAGCGGCCGGATCTGGTGCTCTGCGATCTCGCGATGCCCCACGTGGATGGCTGGGATGTGCTCGAGGCCGTCCAGGTCGAGGCCCCGCACACCCCGGTGATCGTTGTGAGCGGCTCGGACGCCTTCGACGACGCCATCCGCTCGATGCACGATGGGGCCTTCGACTACGTGCTCAAGCCGATCACCGACCTGACCGTGCTCGAGCTCGCGGTCCGCCGCGGCCTCGAGCGCTCCGAGCTCCTCAAGGAGAACCGCCATTACGCCGCCCACCTCGAGGCCGCCAATGCCCGCCTCGAGTCCACCCTCGCCGGCATCCGCGCCGACGAGGCGGCGGCCCGGCGGGTGCAATTCCACCTGATGCCCCCCATCGAGGAGCGGGTCGGCCCCCTGACCTGCACACGGTGGGTGCTCCCCTCCCAGGCCCTGAGCGGCGACTTCGTCGACTGGTTCCGCATCGATCGCAGCCGCCTCGGCTTCTACATGGCCGATGTGAGCGGCCACGGGGTCTCCAGCGCCTTCGTCGCGCTGATGGTCCAGGGCTTCATCGATCGCCTCGTCGACGATCACCGCGAGGGACGCAGCGATACGATCACGCGGCCGGCGGCGACCCTCGGAGCGCTGAACCGCTACCTGCTCGCTCGCCGCCTCGACAAGCACGCCACCGTCTTCTACGGCGTGCTCGATCACGGCGAGAGCCACATGACCTGGTCGAACGCCGGCCAGCTCCCCCACGCGATCCTCCACGACGGCAGCCGGGCCCGCTTCATGGAGATGAACGGCTTCGCGGTCGGCCACTTCGACTTCGCGGAGTACTCGGAGAGCCGCTGGTCCCTGCCCGAGCGCTGGGCCCTCGTGCTGGTCTCCGACGGCCTGCTCGAGGTGCTGCCCCACAGCCGCCTCGCCGACAAGGAGCAGGCGATCCTGCGCCTTGTGCCGAGCCCCGCCGTCACCATCGGCGGCATGATGGAGCGGGCGAGCCTCGACGCCTCCACCGAGCTCCCCGACGACGTGACCTTCATGGTCCTCCGCGGCGGAGAGCATGCCTGAGGGTCAGATCCTCTACGGATCGAGCCGAGGCGTCTGCGTGCTGCGCTTCCTCGGCGACATCCTCTACACCGCCGGGACCTCGGCGGTGGTCACCCGCTCCTTCCGCCGCTTCCTCGACGGCCTCGAGAGCGAGGTCGCCTTCGAGCATCTGGTGGTGGACCTGAGCGAGACCCGCTGCATCGACAGCACCAACCTCGGGCTCCTCGCCCGCCTCGTCCGCCTCGCCCGCGAGCACGGTGACCTCCGCCCCACCCTGGTGGGCCCTTCGGAGGACGTGCTCCGCACCCTCGAGACCATGGGCTTCGACCGGGTCTTCCTCATCGTCGGGCAGGAGGAGCTCCCGCTCGCCGGCAGCGAGCTCGAGGTGGTGCACGCCGAGGTCACGAGCGATCCCACCGAGGACCCGCGGGCCCTGCTCGAGGTGGTCCTCGACGCCCACAGGGAGCTCATGGCCATGAGCGAGGAGGGCGCGGAGGTCTTCGAGGATGCCGTCGCCCTGATGGAGCGAGAGCTGGGCGAGCGTTGACACCCCGGGGGGCGAAGCGGAGACTCCGCCGCCGATGCCCTGCCCCGAATGCGAAGGCCCGCGCCCCGTCAAGGCCGACAACCCCCACCACCCCTTCTGCTCCTACCGCTGCAAGATGGTGGACCTGGGGCGCTGGCTCGGAGGGGCGTATCGCATCGCGGGCAGCGAGCCGGCCGACGTCTCGCTGCTCCCGGAGGCGGGCGAGGAAGGAGGAGAGTCGTGGTGAAGCGATGCGTTGGGGCTCCCGTGCCCTCCCCCTCCGCCGCCCCACCGGCGCCCCCACGAACCCGCGCGGGCCTCGCAGCTCTCGCAGCGTCGCTGGTCCTGGCGGCCTGCGCCTGCCCCCACGCCGAGGTCCGCGAGGAGCCCGACCCCGACCCGACCCCGATCCCCACGGAGGGCAGCGTGCGACCCCAGATCATCGAGCGCAGCCTCGACAACGGCCTCCGCATCCTCATGGTCGAGGATCACTCCGCCCCCCTCGTGAGCTACCAGGTCTGGTTCGCCGTGGGCTCGGTCGACGAGCACGAGGCGCGCGAGGGCGAGGGCCACGGCATCACCGGCCTGAGCCACTTCTTCGAGCACATGATGTTCCGCGGCACCAAGGCCCACCCGGAGTTCTTCGACGAGATCTACGCCCGCGGCGGCAAGCTCAACGCGTTCACGTGGCTCGACGAGACCGTCTACTGGGAGAACATGCCCTCGGAGCACCTCGAGGCCACCATCGCGATGGAGGCCGATCGCCTCGAGCACATGAAGATCGACTTCCTCAACCTCGAGCCCGAGCGCGAGGTGGTGAAGTCCGAGCGCCTCCTTCGCACCGACAACCGCCCCCAGGGCCTGGCCTCCGAGATCCTGCAGAGCCGCGTCTTCCGCCACTTCCCGTATCACTGGGGGACCATCGGCTGGATGCGGGACCTGAACCACATCACCGTGGACGAGGCTCAGGCCTACCACTCGGTGCACTACGCCCCGAACAACGCAACGATCATCGTGGTCGGCGACCGCGACGCAGACACCACGCCGGCCTGG
>CAZEHU010000536.1:0-3288 GCA_964511605.1 uncultured Myxococcales bacterium | reverse complement strand
AATGGAGGGGGAGCGTGTGCCGAGGGGCGGCGGCTTGGCTTGCCGTGTCGCTGTGGGCTGGGGGGTGCTCCACCGAGGAGGCTGCGGAGGCGGATTCGCCCGAGGCCGACACCTCGGCGGCCTCGGGCGTCGTCGGCCGCGGGGACGGCGTTGGGGACGGCGGCGACTTGGCGGTGGACACGACCGTCGCCTCTCCCGAGCCGCCCCCGGACTACACCGCCTGGGGGGAGTACGAGGTGGGCGTGGAGGAGCACGACTTCTTCGACGCGTCCCGGGACCGTGAGCTCCGGACCCTCTGTTGGTATCCGGCGGAGGCGTCGGACGCGCCCGAGGCGGAGTACGCCCTCGGGCTCTACGGCGGCCGAGCGAAGCGAGAGGCCCCGCCCCTTGCTCCCGAGGCGCCCTGGCCCTTGATCCTGTTCTCTCATGGCTTCAAGGGGCTCGTCGATCAGTCCACCAGCTTCACCGAGCACCTGGCGAGCTGGGGGCACGTGGTCTGCGCGATGGAGCATCCCGGCAATACCCTCTTCGATCCCGACGACGAGGCCCTGGTCGCCGAGGTGGTCCTCCACCGGCCCGTCGACGTGGCCTTCGTCCGGGACGCCGCCCTCGAGGCCCTTGGCGGCGTCGCCGATCCAGAGCGGGTGGTGGTCACGGGCCACTCCTTCGGCGGCTTCACGGCCCTGGTGGCCGCCGGCGCCATCGGCTCCCAGACCACCGGCAAGGCGGCCTGCGAGGCGGGCGATCCCTCCGACATCTTCTGCGACTACCTGGACTTCATGCCCGAGGGCTCGAAGATCGCCCTCGACGCCCCCCTCGAGGGACTGAAGGCAGCGATCTACCTCGCTCCTGGGGGCTACGCCGCGTTCGGTACCGAGGGCCTGGTCACGGTGGCGGTCCCGGGTCTGGTGGTCGGCGGCAGCCGGGACTCCACCACCTCCCTCGAGGCGGAGATCGATCGGATCTACGAGGACCACCCCGGCCCCGCGGCGGAGGCGGTCATCGCCGGCGCCGCGCACATGAGCTTCACCGAGCTCTGCAAGCTCGAGGGCCTCGCCGCTGAGCTCGCGGAGTTCTGCCTCGGCGAGGGGGAGGACGAGCCCCTGGCCGGCGACCAGGTGCTTGCGGCGTCGAGCGGCCTCGCGATGGCCTGGATCGCCCTCCATGTCCACGGAGACGAGCGAGGCAGCGCCTGGCTCGACGATCATGGCTTGGGGGCGGTCACCCTGGTCCGCAAGGGGGACTGAGCTACAGGCCCGGCACCACCTCGATGCCGGCCGCCGCCAGATCCGGATGGCCCTCCGCCAGCGCCTCCTGATCGGCGCCGAGCGGCGTGAACGACCACTCGAGCGCGCTGCACGCCGCGAGGGCGTCGCGCGCGTCGATCACCTGGGCCGGGGTCGTGGACAAGCCATCGGCGTCGGACTCCCAGAGGGTGAAGGTCGCTCCGCCTGAACCGAGGCTGCGCACCTCGCCGCCCCACCAGACACGTGTCAGGGGGGAGAGGACGAGCGCCTCGTAGTCGTCGAGGTCGAGGTCGTCGAGTCCCTCCCGCCCGTGGAGGAATTCAAGGTGGAAGGGGTGGATCGCCATGTCCTGGAAGTAGCAGGGCGCTTGGGCGCCCTCGGGGGGCTCCCGCCCTGCCACGCGCGCGAGGTACTTGAGCGCACCGCTGTCGTCCGCGAGGGCCTCGAGCGTGGCCAGGTCCGGCAGGCTCTCGACCCATCCCTTGGGCCCCGCCGGTGTCGCGCCCTCCGCTGCCGCCGCGTCGCATGCCCCACCGGACGGCGCGAGGAGCAAGATCACCAGCAGAGGGCAGGCTCGGCTTGGCCTCATGGATCCCCTCCGAGCACGCGGTACAGGCCGATTGGCACCGGCTCTTCGTCGAAGGGACGGGGGTTCCACGCGCGTGGGTCGCCACGGGTCGGCTGCAGGGCCGTCGAGGTCTCCTCGATGGCGCGGGCCAGGGGGCGAGGCAGCTCCGCGTGCACAGCGACGAGGTCCACCGGCTCGAGCTTCCACGCCTTCCGGACGGCATGGCAGTCCGTGGCCACGTCACCTGGCTCGTCCGGGTAGCGAGCGCTGCAGCTCAGGGGCTGGTACCAGTACAGTGGCCGGTTCCGGCCTCGGCCGTCCCGCTCGAGGCCCTCGTCGGCTGAGAGCAAGCGTACATCCCGGCGGGCCTCCGCCAGCTCCACGTCCGGCAGGGGCGTGCGGGCGCGGCTCTTCGATCGCACCGGCAAGGCCAGGTCCGCGGAGGGCGGCAAGAGGGCGGCGATCCGGCGCAGGTGCCGGAGCTGCCGCACCTCGGCCTGCTCCTCCGCAAGCACCCGCCCGGGCAGGACGCTGCCTACCCCCACGGCGACCAGGAGGGCCAGGGTGCCCAGGTGGCCCAGGCCCGGGCGTCGCTCCATCGCCTCGGCGAGCCCACCGCCTGCGAGGAGGCAGAGCGCGGGCACCGCCCAGGCCTGGTAGCGCACCTGATCCTGCCACCAGGCCGCGGACGAGGCCGGCGCCAGCAGGGCGGCCGCGCACCACAGCCCCAGGACGAGGGCGATGCCGATCCGCCGGCCGAAGAGCGCCACCTGTCCGAACAGGGCTGCCCCCGCGAGGGCGGTCGGGGTCCAGACCGCCGCGTCGAGGAGGGTCGTGGGGACGACATCCGCGTGCTCGCGGGCGGCGAGCTCGGCCCCCATCATCTGGGCCATCGCCCAGAGGTGCGGCAGGGCGAGCATCAGGGCTGCGGCCCCTGCGCCCACGACCCACCCGTACCACGTGGGTCGGACGTGCATTCGGCCGCGCGGAGGCGTCGCGAGGACCAGCAGCCCGACACAGGGCGCGAGCACGGGCCCCATCAGGCGGAACGACGCGAGGCAAGACAGGGCCAGGGCCGCTGGGACGAGGAGGCCCAGGCGTCGTAGGCGAGCGGCCAGCACGCCCAGCCAGGCGGCCCCGAGGAGGAGGAGCACACCCTCGGCCGTCACGCTCTCCGCGCGGCCTGCCACGAGCAGGGCCGGGCTCGCCGCCCAGAGGCCCGCGGAGACCAGGGCAGCCGGCGCGTTGTCCAGGAGCTCGACCGCCAGGAGGTAGAGGATCGGGATCTGGGCGATCGCCGCGACCCGGGACGCGAAGAAGGCCTCGCGCCCGGTGGGGGCGAAGGCACCGAGCGCCGCGCTGAGCTGGACGTGGAGCGGGCCGTAGCGGTTGAAGACCGGCCAGGGGGTGCCCTCGTAGTCGGCGACCGCGCGGATCGTATCCCACCCGTGGCCGTTCGCGTGGATCACCGTG
>CAZEHU010000535.1:0-3295 GCA_964511605.1 uncultured Myxococcales bacterium | reverse complement strand
GATGACGGCGGCCGGCACGATCCGGCCGGCGCGGGTGCTCGTGCTCGGCGCGGGCGTGGCGGGCCTGGTGGCGATCGGGACCGCGCGACGCCTGGGCGCCGTGGTGGAGGCCTTCGACGTGCGCCCTGCCGTCAAGGAGCAGGTCGAGAGCCTAGGTGCTCGCTTCGTCGAGTTCGTCGTCGAGGGATCGGAGGATGCCGGCGGCTACGCGAAGGAGCTCTCGGAGGATCACCACCAGCGGGAGCTGGAGCTGATCCACCGCCACATCGCCAAGGCGGATCTGGTCCTCTGCACGGCGCTCATCCCCGGGCGCCAGGCTCCGGTGCTGGTCACCGATGAGATGCTCCGCGACATGGCGCCCGGCTCCATCGTCGTCGATCTCGCGGCCGCCAGCGGCGGCAATTGCGTCGCCTCGAGACCCGACGAGGAGGTCGTGCAGCACGGCGTCGTGGTCCTCGGTCCGACGAACCTGCCGGCTGCCATGTCGATCCACGCGAGCGAGATGTACGCCCGGGTCCTGGTGCGGCTGCTGGCGGAGGCTACCGACGAGGAGGGCGAGCTCCACATCGACCTCGACGACGCCCTCCTTGCGGGGTGCGTGATCACCCACCGTGGACAGATCGTGCACGCCGCCGTCCGCGCGGCGATGGAGGCCTAGTGGAGGGACTGATCGTTCACATCACGATCTTCGTCCTGGCGATCATCGTCGGCGTCGAGATCATCACCAAGGTGCCGCCGACCTTGCACACGCCCCTGATGAGCGGCTCGAACGCCATCAGCGGGATCACCATCGTCGGCGCCCTGTTGACTGCCGGGGCGGAGGATCCCACGACGGCCACGATCCTGGGCATGGTGGCGCTCATCACGGCGACCGTGAACGTCGTCGGCGGGTTCGTCGTCACCGACCGGCTGCTCCGTATGTTCCGCAAGGACGCCCCGCGAGCGGATCGCGCCGGAGGGGGCGGAGAGCCCCGGTGATCGCCCACCTCATCGATCTCGCCTACCTCGCGGCGGCCCTCCTCTTCATCCTGGGCATCAAGCGCCTGTCGCACCCGAGCACGGCGGCTCGAGGCAACCGCATGGCGGCCGCGGGTATGCTGCTGGCGGTGGTCGTGACGCTCGGCGATCAGCAGATCCTCAGCCCGGTGTGGATCCTCATCGGGCTCGGTGTGGGCGGCGTGGTCGGGGGCTGGCTGGCGCTGCGCGTCGAGACCACCGCGATGCCCCAATTGGTGGGCTTCTTCAATGGAATGGGGGGCGCGGCCAGCGCGCTCGTCGCGTGGTCGTACCTGGAGCACGCGCGCGATGCTGGGGCGGCGCTGCGCTTCGACGAGCTCGTGGCGGTGGCCCTGTCGATCTTCGTCGGCAACGTCACCCTGACGGGGAGCCTGGTGGCCACCGGCAAGCTGCTCGAGTCCGGCTGGGCCCGCCGGCTCCTCGGGGGATCGGTGCGCTTCCCGCTCCAGAAGACCCTGAACACCGCCCTCGGACTCCTCTGTGTCGCGCTGATGGTCCAGCTCTGCCTCGATCCCACCGCGGAGCCACCTCTGTACGCGCTGCTCGGCGTGTCCAGCGCGCTCGGGGTGCTGCTGGTGCTGCCCATCGGCGGCGCCGACATGCCCGTGGTGATCGCTCTGCTCAACTCCTTCAGCGGGCTCGCGGCCTCCCTGACCGGCTTCGTGCTCGCCAACAAGGTGCTGATCATCGCCGGCTCCCTGGTGGGGGCGAGCGGCCTCATCCTCACCGACATCATGTGCAAGGGCATGAACCGCACCCTCTTCCACGTCCTGTTCAGCGCGTTTGCGGGAACGGGGGGCGCCGGGGGCGCGGCCCAGCGCAGGTCCAAGGACGAGGTGCCCCACCGCTCCGCCGAGGATGCGGCGATCGTCCTGGAGAACGCTCGGAGCGTCATCATCACCCCCGGCTACGGGCTCGCCGTCGCGCAGGCCCAGCACGTGGTCCGGGAGCTCGCGGACATGCTGGCGAGGAACGGCAGCAACGTACGCTTCGCGATCCACCCCGTCGCCGGGCGCATGCCCGGGCATATGAACGTCCTGTTGGCCGAGGCGGACCTGTCGTACGACCGGCTGTACGCGATGGAGGAGATCAACGAGGCCTTCGAGCATACGGACGTCTGTCTCGTCATCGGCGCCAACGACGTGACCAACCCCTGCGCGCGGACCGATGTCGACGGCCCGCTGTACGGCATGCCGATCCTGAACTGCGATCAGGCCCGAACCGTGATGGTGATCAAGCGCAGCCTCTCGCCCGGCTACGCGGGGGTCGACAACCCCCTCTTCTACCTCGACAAGACGATGATGCTCTTCGGGGACGGTAAGGCCGTGGTGCAGGGGATCATCGACGTGCTCAAGGGGTAGGGGCTGGGCCTCAGCCGTCCTGGATGCTGATGGTATACGTGCCTGAGCCGTCGATGGTGCCGTCGACGACGACGAAGTAGGTCTGCCCCTCCTCGGCCTGGAGCTCCAACACCTCGGTGCCGGCGCCGAGGGTCTCCTCGGTGGCCGCGATGCAGGTCCCCCCGACGTCCTCGCAGCTCGTGGATACGTAGAGCGTGAGGTCGAAGAAGCTGGAGAGCGCGATGATCGTGTAGGCCCCCGTGACGTCCGGCTGGAAGCGGTAGACGTGCTCCGGGGCGTTGTTGCCCCAGCCCTGGCTCTGCCCAGGACAGTCGCCCGGTCCATAGCCGTAGAGGCTCGGGCCCCCCTCGGTGCTGTCCTGGTTCACGTAGGGGATCTGGTCCACGGTCTTCGCGCCGGGGCAGGGCGGTCCTGGGTCCTTATCGAGGCAGACTCCGTCGTAGCAGTCGTAGCCGGACTCACAGAGGCCACAGAGCCCGTCGCAGCCATCGGGACCGCAGATCTTGCTATCGCACTGAGGGTCGCAGCCCGGCTTCGCGTACAGGTCCACGCTCAGGGTGTAGTCCCCTGCGTAGGAGGCGAACTCCCCGACCCCATCGACGATGGCGTAGGTGGGCACCCCACCGGTCAGGAAAGCGACCACCTGCTCGTCGCCGAGGATGCCGGCCTGATCGGAGCCCCCGAAGCAGGAGCCCGGGATGTCCTCGCACGCCGCGACCACGTAGAGGGCCGCGTCGAAGCTCGAGTCCAGGGTGAATGCGTAGTTCGCGCTCGCTGGGGGCGTGAACGAGAAGGCGTGATCCGGGCTCGCGCCGCCCACCGCCGTCACGAGGCCCTCACAAGACTCGAGCGGCGCGCCGTAGTCGTTGCCGGCGCCCTCGGTGCTACCGGACGCCCAGAAGGGCAGACCCTGAACC
>CAZEHU010000534.1:0-3297 GCA_964511605.1 uncultured Myxococcales bacterium | reverse complement strand
TGCCAGGCGAGGCACCACTCCGCCTCGCCGGGGACCGGCACCTCCGCTTCGAAGGCGCGGAGCAGGCCCACCGGCTCCTGGGCCGTGAGGTCCTCCTCGAGCACGGTCTCGGGGCCACATCGGACCCGGAGGGTGCCGAAGGGGATCCACGCCGCGGCCTCGAGCCGGACGAGCGCGGTGAGCGGGTCTGCGGGCTCGGCGCCGAGGCCCCCGCCGACCCGGGCCACCTTCCCTTGTCCGTCGTGCAGCTCCAGGACGAGGAGGGGGCCGGCGGTGGCGACTGTCGCGCCGCCGATCAGGGCCTCGTCGAAGTCCTCGGCGGCCCAGGCGCCCTCGGTCCCACTCCCCGCGGCGTCCATGCGCACCAGGGTCCGCGGCAGCCCGACCGGATCGTCGTCCCCGTGCACATCGCTGGTGCCCGTCGGGCTGATGCTGATGTGCCGATCGAGGAGCCCGGCCCAGTCGTCCACCACCGCTGGGGTGTCGTCGTGTCCGATGCCATTGATGAGCTCCATGAGGGGGAAGCCCACCAGGGTCGGCGGCACCTCGGGCGCCAGGAAATCGATGGCGCCGAAGTAGGAGGCGGACCCGAAGCGGGGGTGGTTGCACTGGACCACCCCTCGACCCTCCAGCTCGGCCAGGAGGTCGAGGGCGGTCAGGCCAAACCACGCCGGGGCGCCGTTGCCGGAGCGTTCCGGATCCACCTCGAGGGGCCAGACGTTGAAGTGGCCGAGGTCGACGGTGGAGACCTCGACGCCGGCGGCCACGACCAGGGCCTCGGTCAGGTCAACTCGCTCCAGGGCGGGGGTCGGGTCGGTCACGAAGTCGTGGTCGGTGATGACGAAGTAGTCGATGTCCTCGGCGTGGGCGGCCAGGAGGCGGCGCTCGAGGGGGGTCTCGCTGTCGGTGGAGCCCTCGGCGTGGATGTGGGTATCGCAGGAGGCCCAGCCGGTGGTGTCCACCGCCCGTGCGAGGACTACGTCGAGGGTGTGCTGCTCGCCCGCCTCGAGCGTCACGCTCTCGTGGTGCTGGTCGTAGAAGGGGCCGTGGTGGAGCCAGAGCTGCCACTCCCCCGGAGGCAAGAGGAAGGAGGCCTCTCCCTCCGGGCCGAAGAGGGTCGGCCCATCGCCTGCCGGGTTCCTGGCGCTCAGTCGGAAGGGCAAGGCTGCGCCTGCCTCGTCGTGGACCGCGACCTCCAGGGTGGCCGGGAGCGGAGGCGCCAGGTCCAAGGTCGCCGCGTCGAGCCCCGAGGGCAGCGCCATCGGCTCTCCGGCGATCTGGCCGGGCCCCCCGATGCCGCCCTGGCCGTCGCCGACCCAGACCACGCGGGCCGCTGCTGACCCAGGGCCGAGGGGGGCCTCGAAGGTGCCGTCGTCCGCGACGGCCGCGCGGGACAGGGGCCCGCCCTCCTCGTCGAGGAGCTCGACATGCACGCCGGGCCAGGTGGGCTGTACGCTGCCGATGAGCGTGAGCGGGGCCGGCTCGCCGGCCGCGTGGGTCATGGCCTCGGCGAGGTCGGCGCCGACCGCCAGCCGGCGGCAGCGCTCGAGGCCCTCGTCGGGGACCGGATCGGACTCCCAGACGAAGGCCTTGATGCCGGAGGCGTTGAGCACCGTGCGCTCGTCGCTGGTGGCCAGGGCGTAGGCCGGTGCGCCCGAGCCCGCCCTCTTGGAGGAGAAGCCCAGCACCGCACCGGAGACGGAGGTGGGGAGCTCCTCGCCGCCCAGCCCCGGCACCCAGGTCCGTGCGTCGCCGGCCCAGAAGGCGATGTCTCCGGCCAGCGGCGCCGGCTCGGAGCCCGGGACCTGGGGCGTGAGCGTGGTGCAGATCTGGAGGGCGCGCCCCGCGGGCTCCAGGCGGTAGCGATGCACGACGTCCACGCCGGGGTGGGGGAGGGCGAGGACCTCCTGCACCAGGGGGAAGGCCACCAGCTCGCCGCGCACCTCCACCTCGGCGGCCCCCTCGGTGCCATCGGCGAGGACCTCGACCTCCTGGGGCTCGAGCATCCAGAAGTCCACGGTGAAGGCCAGCTCCCGCAGGCCATCGCGGGTGCCCCCCGGCAACAGGGCGTCCACCACGTGGCCGCCGGTGACGCCCGCGACGGCGTGGCCCTCCGCTCGGGTGCGGATCACGAAGTGTGCGTGATCGCTCTCGAGCACGAGGTCCCCGGGCAGGCCCGCAGATCCGGGCAGATCCGGGGCCTCTTCGAGCTCGACCACGCGAGCGAAGCCCTCGGTTGGTGTCGTACTGCCGGCGCCGTCGGCCGGCGCAGGCCCCCCTGTATCGCCGGCAGGCTCCGCCCCTTGCGCGGACGTGCCATCGGCCTCAGCGCTGGCGGACGAGCCGCCCCCACAAGCGGCGGGAGGGAGCGAGGCGATGAGCAGGGCGACGACGAGGCTGTGGGTTCGCACCCCCCACCCTTTGCAGGCCTGGGGCTCCTCGGGCAAGCTCGTCGTATGAGATCCCCCCTGTCCTGGTGTGTCGCTGCCGCCGCCCTCCTGCTCGCCCTCGCGGCGTGCAAGGGGGATGCAGGAGCCTCCCAGGGCGTCCACCCGAAGGCGGAGAGCACCGAGATGAGCGAGACCAAGCCCGCGGCGGTTGGAAGCCCGGCCCCGGAATTCACCGTGCCGGATGACAGCGGCACGCCGACCTCCCTGGCCTCCTTCCGGGATCAGCGGGCCGTGCTCCTGGCTTTCTACCCCGCCGACTTCACCGGTGGGTGAACGCGTGAGCTGAAGGGGCTCCGTGACGAGCACCAGCGCTTCGTGGACGCCGGCGTCCAGGTCTTTGGCGTCAGCACCGACTCCGTGGAGAAGCACGCGCGCTTCCGCGCCTCCCTCGAGCTGCCCTTTCCGCTGCTCGCGGACGTGGAGGGCACCCTGAGCACCTCCTACGACGCGGCCAAGCGGGGCAAGAATGGGGTGCGCTCCGCCCGCAAGATGGTCCTCGTCGACAAGGGCGGGACCATCCGCTACCGCGACGAGGCCTTCAAGGTGGGCAGCGACGCGGCCTTCGCTGCGGTCGTCGCTGCGGTCGAGGCGCTCTGAGGTCCGAGCCGGCGCTCAGATCAGCGCGATCAGCGCCAGGACCAGGCTCCCGGCCAGCCCACCCAGGGCGATGGCGACGCGCTGCGCCCGCTGGCGGACGTAGCGATCGCCCCGCAGGGCCGCGGGGATAGGGAGGTGGGCTTCGGCGGCGAAGGCCTCGAGGGCGAGATCGGCCCGGGGTGGGGCCTCCTCTTCGATCCTGTAGGCATTGGTCATCACGCCATTCGCTCCAGGGCGGGCTCGCCGCGAG
>CAZEHU010000533.1:0-3306 GCA_964511605.1 uncultured Myxococcales bacterium | reverse complement strand
GTGCCTTCAGGCCGCCACCGGGCCCGAAGGCGCCTGCAGCAGCTACGCGGCGGAGTGTCAGGCGAACGCCATCGACGGGTAGGAGCCTGCTGCACATTGCTTCGTCGGCGCCTCGACGCGCCGATGCGCAAGAGGCGCAGAGGCGCTCAGTACCGGGCCATCGAGGGATCGGCCTCGAGCGCCCACGCATCGATGCCGCCCCTCAGGCTGCAGATGCGCTCGAAGCCCTGCTGGCGGAGGAACATGGTCGCCTGGAGCGAGCGCATGCCGTGGTGGCAGTAGCAGACGATCTCCGAGGCGGGATCGAGCTCCGCAGCGTAGCGCGCCACCAGCTCATGGAGCGGGATCAGCGTCGCTGCCTCGAAGCAGACGATCGCCACCTCGGCCGGCGTACGCACGTCCAGCAGGACGCACGGCTCCGCGCTCTCGGCCCCGAGGCGCGCGCTCAGCTCGGCGACGCTGATCTCCAGGTCGGCTCCGGGCTGGAACATCGCCCCCTGCCGCCTCAGCCACCGGCGGCGGCGACGTCCTCGGGGCCGTCCGCCTCCGGCGCGTCGATGCGCTCGGACATCGGCACGGTGTGGGACTCGTCGAAGAGCCGCCCCGGCGAGGCGCGGACCTGCTCCTGGAGCATGATGATCGCGTCCATCACCGCCTCGGGGCGGGGCGGACAGCCCGGGATGTAGACGTCGACCGGGATGATGTGATCGATGCCCGGGACCGTGGCGTAGTTGTCGTAGAAGCCCCCGGTCGAGGCACACACACCGAACGCCACGACCCACTTGGGCTCGGTCATCTGCTCGTAGATCCGGCGCAGCACCGGGGCGTTCTTGTGGGTGATCGTGCCCACCACCCACATCACATCCGCTTGCCGCGGAGAGAAGCGCGGCACCTCGGCGCCGAAGCGAGCGAGATCGTGCTGGGGCCCCGCCGCCGCCATGTACTCCATCCCGCAGCAGGCGGTGACGAAGGGGTACTGGAAGAGACTGAAGCTCCGCGCCCAGTTCACGCCGCTCTTCACCCACTCCTCGAGGGCAGAGAGCTTGGTGGTGATCACTCGATCGTCCAGGCTGCCGGCGGTGGGATCCTTGGCCACGGGCTCCTCCTCCTGAGGCGGCGTGGTCTCTGCGTAGCATGGGCTCCGGGCCGAGGGCCAGCGTGATAGCGTGCGTGGATGCCCTCGAGTGACCCCCAGCCCGTCGACGTCCTGGTGGTGGGAGCGGGCATCGTCGGCTCGAGTGCAGCTCATGCCCTCGCCGAGCGGGGCGCCTCCGTGCTCGTCGCGGAGGCCGCCGCCGGCTGGGCGGCCGGGCTCACGGGCCGAAACAGCGGCGTGGTGCACGCGGGCCTGTACTACGAGCCGGGGAGCCTCAAGGCCCGTACCTCGGTCGAAGGCAACGCCCGCCTGTGGCGCTGGGTGCTCGAGCACCACGTCCCCCATCGCAAGACCGGCAAGCTCGTCGTGGCGCAGGACGACGCGGAGGTCTGTGCCCTCGAGGCCCTGCACCACAATGGCCTCCGTTGCGGGGTGCCGGGCCTCGAGCTCCTCGACGCCCGAGCGGCGGCGGCCCTCGAGCCTGCGCTGCCCGCGCCCCACCTCACCCTGCTGAGCCCCTCGACCGGGGTCGTGGATCCTCACGCCCTCTGTCGCTCGATCGGACGAGAGGCGGAGCGCCTCGGCGCCGTCTTCGTCTTCGAGGGGGCCGTCGTCGGCGCGAAGCCGGGGACCGAAGGGTGCGAGGTCCACACCACGCGAGGAGCGGTGCTTGCACGCCGGGTGCTCAACGCCGCAGGCCTCGAGGCCGATCGGGTGGCAGCGCTCTTCGGCGCCTCCGTGCCGGAGCATCGCTTCTGCCGCGGGGACTGGTTCCGCCTGCGCCGTCCCGGCCCCCACCGACACCTCATCTACCCGGTCCGAGCCCCGGGGGCGCCGGGCCTCGGGGTGCACCTCTGTCTCGAGCTCGACGGTGGGGTGCGGGTCGGTCCAGATGCCCGCTGGGTCGCCGGCCGCGGGCCCCTACGCCCTCCCGGGGACGAGGAGGGCCTCCGCCGCGCCTTCGCTGCGGCGGCGAGCCGCCTGCTGGGCCCCCTCGGCTCGGACGAGCTCTGCTGGGATGGGGCGGCCCTCCGGCCGAAGCTCCACGGCCCCGGAGAGCCTCGCGCCGACTTCCTTGTCCATGAGGAGCCGGAGGGGGTGCTCCACCTCCTCGGCATCGAGTCGCCGGGCCTGACCGCCGCCCTGGCTCTGGCCCCCATCGTGGCCGATCGGCTCCTCTTCGAGTCGGGCTTCCTCCTGTGAGTCCCTGGCTCCTCGCGCTCCTGGTCGCCACCTCCCCACCGGCTGAGGACGAGGTCGCGGGGCGCACCGTGGTCCGCGCGGATCCCGAGGTGTCGACGCCCTCCGTCGAGCTGGGGCGGGACGCCCTCGATCGCCCAGGCACCACGGCCGCAGAGGCCCTCGGCCGCCTCCCGGGGGTGCACACCACCAGCCTGGGGGGCCCGGGCGCCGCGCAGGAGGTCCGGATCCGTGGCGCCACACCCGATCAAGTGGTGGTGCTGCTCGATGGGGTGCGCCTCGAGCACGCCGACGGATCGAGGGTCGACCTGGGCGACCTCCCCCTCTGGGGGGTCGAGCGCATGCGCGTCTGGCGCAGCCACGCCCCCCTCGGCCGGGGGGGAGGTCCCGGCGGGGCCGTCGAGGTCTCGAGCCGGCGCCCCGCGGGCCTCGGTGGTGAGCTGCTCGTGGAGGGGGGCTCCTGGGCGGCTCGGGGACTCGGTGTCCGCGCCGGATGGGCCGCGGAGGAGGGGGGGGGCTGGGCCATCGCCGCCGCGGGGACCTCCGCGGGCGAGGGGGACTTCCCCTACGAGAGCTCGGGCTCGACGCCTCTCGACGACGCGGAGACCCTGACCGTGCAGCGGGACAACAACGACGCCGCCGGGACCAGCGCGCTCGCCGGTGCCGGCCTCACCGCCGGCCCCTGCGAGCTCCGCCTGACCGGGCTGGGCGTCCACCGGCGCCTTGGGCTGCCCGGCCCTGCCCACACCCTCTCGGCGTCGGCGCGCCAGGAGCGGGACGCGGCCCAGCTCGTGCTCGGCTCCGGGTGCCGCGCGGGCTCTTGGTCCTCCCGTGCGCATCTGGCGCTCCGGGCCCTCCGAGTGGAGGCCCGGGATCCGGCCGCGGAGCTCGCGTTCGCCCCGAGCCACAGCGTGCGCACGGCCCTCGCAGAGGAAGCGGCGCTGACCGCCGAGCGGGCCGATCTCGGGGTGTTCGGTCCTCTGCACATCGGGCTCGGGCTCCATGCCCGC
>CAZEHU010000532.1:0-3312 GCA_964511605.1 uncultured Myxococcales bacterium | reverse complement strand
GATCGAGCTCACGCTCGATGGCGAGACCATCATCGAGCTCGATCCCCAGATCGGCTACCTCCACCGCGGCTTCGAGAAGATGAGCGAGGTCTCGACCTACAGCCAGGTGCTGCCCTACACCGATCGCCTCAACTACGTCTCGCCCTTGTGCAACAACGTCGGTTGGGTCATGGCGGTCGAGAAGGCGCTCGACCTGAAGGTGCCGGATCGCTGCGAGTGGATCCGCATGATCTGCTGCGAGCTGAGCCGCATCTCCGACCACCTGACCTCCATCGGGGCCGGCGCCCTCGAGCTCGGCGGCTTCACGCCCTTCCTCTGGGCCGTGCAGGCCCGGGAGGAGACCTGGGATTGCGTCGAGGAGCTCACCGGCGCGCGCATGACCACGGCATACACCCGCGTCGGCGGTCTGCGCTACGACCTGCCCGCCGGCTTCGACGAGCGCATCGCCGAGATGCGGCGGCGGGTGGAGAAGCTGCTGGTCGACGTCGACAAGCTCCTGACGCGGAACCGCATCTTCTACGATCGCATGGCGGACGTCGGCTCCATCAGCCAGGAGCACGCGGTGGATCTGGGCTTCACCGGCCCCTGCCTCCGCTCCACCGGGATCGACTACGACGTCCGGGTGCACGCTCCCTACATGAAGTACGCGGACGTGGAGTTCGACGTGCCGGTGGGCACGAACGGCGACAACTACGATCGCTACCTCTGCCGCCTCGAGGAGATCGCCCAGTCCTTCGGGATCATCGAGCAGTGCTTCCGCTCGATGGAGCCGGGCCCGGTGAGCGTGGACGACTGGACCGTGGTGCTGCCGCCCAAGCCCGAGGTCTACAACTCCATCGAGGGCATGATCGCCCACTTCAAGCTGATCACGGAGGGCATCCGCGTCCCCTCCGGCGAGGTCTACAGCTATACGGAGGCGGGCAACGGCGAGCTCGGCTTCTACATCGTCTCCGATGGCTCCGGCCGGCCCTGGAGGGTGAAGGTCCGCCCCCCATGCTTTGCCATCATGCAGGGCCTGCGGCCGATGGTCCTGGGCAGCCTGCTCGCGGACATCATCCCCACGTTCGACACGATCAACATGATCGGCGGCGAGATCGACAGGTAACCCGATGCCGACCCTCACCATCGATGGACAGGAGATCACGGTCGAGCGCGGCACGACGATCCTCGAGGCTGCCAAGCGGCTCGGCATCGACATCCCGACGTTCTGCTACCACCCGGGCCTGAGCGCTCCGGCCAACTGCCGCATGTGTCTGGTGGATACCAACAAGGCGCCCAAGCCGTTGCCGGCCTGCTTCGGCACCTGCATGGACGAGATGGAGGTCTCGACCACCTCCGAGCACATCGAGAAGACCCGGCGGTCGGTCCTCGAGTTCATCCTGCTCAACCACCCGGTCGACTGCCCCATCTGCGATCAGGCCGGCGAGTGCGTGCTCCAGGATCACTACTTCCGCCACAGCGCCCAGCCGAGCCGCCTCGGCCACCAGAAGGTGCACAAACCCAAAGCCAAGCGCCTCGGGCCCTCCATCATGCTCGACGCGGAGCGCTGCATCCTCTGCACCCGCTGCGTACGCTTCTGCGACGAGGTGGCCGGCGTGAGCCAGCTCGAGATGGTCCATCGCGGCGAGCACGCGGAGATCTCGACCTTCCCCGGCGCCGAGCTCGACAATCCCTACGCGGGCAATACCGTCGACATCTGCCCGGTCGGGGCCCTGACCAGCACCGACTTTCGCTTCCGGACCCGGGTCTGGATGCTGCAGTCGGCCCGCAGCGTCTGTGGCGAGTGCTCGCGGGGCTGCTCGATGCGAGTGGATACGTTCGAGAACGTCGCGCGCCGCTTCAAGCCCGCCCACAACCCGAGGGTCAACGATTGGTGGATGTGCGACGAGGGTCGCTACAGCCACGCTCGCTGGTTCGAGGGCCGCATGGAGGGCCCGGCCGCGATGGACGGGGGCCGCCGCCGGGTGACGACCCTGCCGGAGGCGATCGACGCCGCGGCGAGCGCGCTCGGGGCCGCCGATCGCAGCAAGATCGCGGTGCTCGTCTCCACGTGGCTCACCAACGAGGACGCCTGGCTCCTCGGCCGGCTGCTCGCGGGATCCCTCGCCGGAGCCCAGGTCTTCGTGGGCTGCCGCCCGGATGGGGAGGCGGACGAGATCCTCCGGCGGGCCGACAAGAACCCCAACCGCCAGGGCGTCGAGACCATCTTCGCCGCCCTGGAGGTCGTGGCTCGCCCCCTGGCGGACTTCGGGGGCGGCGCCCTCGATGCCGTGCTTGTGGCCGGCGATCAGCTCGACCTCTCTGAGGGCCAGACCGCCGCCGTGGAGTCGGCCCGCGAGCGCATCGTGATGGGCGCCTTCCTCGGCCCCCTGTGGGAGGCAGCGACCACGTGGCTGCCGGCCCGTATCCCCCTCGAGAAGCAGGGCACCTGGACGAACCACGAGGGCCTCGTGCAGCGGCTCGACCGCGCGATCCTGCCGGTGGGGACGTGCAAGTCGGAGGGCTACTATGCCCTCAGGCTCAGCGCGGCCCTCAGCGCGGACGAGGTCCCGAGCTTCCGCTCGCCACGCGCGGTCTTCGCGGGTCTTTCCGTTGACGTCGAGGGCTTCCGCGGCCTCGACTGGGAGGCGCTCCGTCCGCAGGGGCAGGCCCTCGGCGAGGGCACCCTGGAGCCGGAGGTGGAGGAGGCCGGGCCCGCCACGACGCCGCCGCCGATCCCTCGGCCCTCGGGCGGTGAGGGTCCGCCGGCGTCGGCGCTCCCGGCTGCGGAGGGCTGAGATGCTCGAGCTCCTCATCTGGCCCCTCATCAAGTTCGTCGCCATCGTCTTCGGCTTCGTGATGGTGGTCGCGACCCTGCTCACCCTCTTCGAGCGCAAGCAGTCGGCGCTGATGCAGAACCGCGTCGGCCCCAACCGCGCGTACCTGCTCGGCATCAAGCACCCCCTGAGCGCCTTTTGCGGCCAGCTCCTCGCCGATCCGGTCAAGGTCCTCTTCAAGGAGGACTTCACACCGACCCGGGCCAACTGGCTGATCCACCGCCTCGCGCCTGGCATCGCGCTGATGCCGGCCCTCATCATGTGGGTGGTCATCCCCTTCGGCCCCGGGCCCATGCCGGGCTTCGATGGACCCCATTGGTTCCAGATCGCCGATCTGAACGCCGGCGTGCTGGTGGTCTTCGCGGTCGCTTCGCTCGCGGTCTATGGGGGAACGCTCGGGGCGTGGGCCTCCAACTCCGCATACGCCTTGCTCGGTGGGCTGCGCACGGCGGCCCAGATGGTCAGCTACGAGGTGACCCTGGCCCTGAACCTGGTC
>CAZEHU010000531.1:0-3314 GCA_964511605.1 uncultured Myxococcales bacterium | reverse complement strand
CGCCCCAGCGCCGGTTGAGCACCTCGACGGTGCCCTCTCGTCTACGATTCGCCATCGCAGCGGCTCAACCCTCCACGCGGCCGCGCGAGTCCCCAGATGCGGCGGAGCGCATCGACACGGAGGTCGTGTCTCGCCCCCGGCAGCAGCCGTACCTAGAGGTCGTCGTCCCCGCCGAGGGCGGCGCTGGGATCCCCCAGGGTGGCCTCGAGCTTGTCGGTGTAGAAGCCCGTGGCCTCCATGCCGCTGGCGCTCGGCGCGTCGGGCACGTAGCGCTTGATGTAGTCGAGCATCTTCGCCTGGTTCTTGCCCAGGAAGCGGGCGGCCTTGCCCTCGCTCACGTTGCCCACCTTCTCCTGGAACTTGTCCCACTTGCCGAACTCGCCCTTGGAGCCGTCGAGCGCCTTGCAGGCTGGGGAGTTGCCGAGGGCCGCGCAGCCGAGCCAGCTATGGGGCACGGTCTTGCGCCAGAAGCCACCCGGTCCGGTAATGGAGTAGGCGAGCTCGCTCCAGGCCTCCAGCACCTCGATCGCCTCGGGCTCCTGGTTGTCGAAGGCCCCACGCCAGGTGCGCAGGTGGTTGCGCTCGTACTTGGCGAGGGATTGCCACAGCTCCGCGCCGGCCTCGTTGGCGCCTGCGCCGATGGCGCGTCCCGTGGGATCCTGCTCCCCGGTGAAGACCACGAATCCGGCGATGCCGACCAGAGCGACGAGCGCCCCGATGACGAGAATGCGCTGCTGCATACGAGTCCCTCCGCTGCCCCACAGACGACACACCACGACCGAGGGTTCGGGCTCAGGTGCGTCCTCGTAGGGTAGGGGGCTGGGCTTCCTGGGGTCAATAGAAGAGCAGCTCGACCAAGGCCGGGGCCAGCCAAGCCTCCACGGCGGCCGCGATCACCAGGACCAGGAGAGCGGCGGCGAAGATCCGCAGGACCGCGTTGGCCACCTGGAGGAACTCAGGGGAGTCCAGGCTGTACTTGGCGATGGCCTTGGACGTGAAGACCCCGGTCATCGCTACGAGCACGTAGGCGACCGCCTCGAGGATCAGGTGCGGGAGGATGCAGACCAGCGTGCGCGAGAGCTCGCCGGCCACAGCGACGGCCCCCTCGTCCTGGGCGGCGTTGATAGCGAGCCAGGAGAAGACGACGCCCCACGTCGAGGCGTTCCACGCCAAGACGAGGAGCATGCCCGCGTGGCGGTAGATCAGCGCGAAGGCGTAGCAGCCGAAGAAGACGATGCCGTTCTTGCGCAACAGATAAGCGAAGGAGCCGAAGTCGATCTCGGTGAGCGAGCCCGCTCGGAAGTCGCCGATCTGCCGATCGAAGAGGCCATGGAGCTTGTCGTCCGGCGTGAGCTGCACCGCGCCGAGGTAGGTCACGAAGACGCCGAGGAAGACCACCAGCAGGCCCAAGGCCAGCTTGACGTTGGCGCGGCGGGGCGTCTCGACCTTGCCCCAGATCTCGTCGCGGTTGCGATCGAGCAAGCGCTCCGCGACCACCACCTGGCTGAACGCCACGAGCACCACCCCGATGAGGCTGGCCTCGCCGGGGAAGAGGAGCGAGCCGCAGCCGATGCCCAGCGCGGTGTAGAGCATCGCCTGCATGAAGAGCAGCCGGTGAGCGAGGGGGCCCGCCGCCCGGAGCCAGTTCATGACGCCCACCCCTGGACGCTATCACAGTGGGACTTCCGGTGGGGTGGGGCGGGTGGGCGGGGCGCTTGCCGGCCCGGCTCGGAAGCGGCATCGTGCCCCATGGCCACGGAGTCCTCGTCGTCCCCTGTCGCCCCCGCCCCTTCCGGGGAGGTGCCGCGCGCCGAGGGACCGGGCGAGGTCGACGTCCTGGTCACCGGGGCCGCGGGCTTCATCGGCGGGCGGCTGCTCACGCGGCTCCAGTCCCAGGGACGCAGCGTGCAGGGCGTCGACCTGCGCGCGGGCGAACAGCCCACCTTGCACATGGACGTGACCGATGGGGCCTCGGTCCTCGATCTCTTCGAGCGCCTCCGCCCCCGGCGGGTGGTGCACGCCGCCGCGGTCGTCGACGATCGCTGCGAACCGGAGCTCTTCCAGCGGGTCAACGTCGGGGGCACGCAGAACCTCCTCGACGCCGCCGCGGCCGTCGGGGTGGAGCGGGTGCTGCACATCTCGTCGATCGCCGCCCTCGGGCTCGATCCCGGCAAGGACGCCGACGAGTCCACGCCCCTCTGCCACGACACAGGGGTGCCCTACTTCGATACCAAAGCGGCGAGCGAGCAGCTCGTCCGCCAGGCCTCGATCGAGGGCCGGGTGCCGGCGGTGATCGTACGGCCTGGGGACGTCTTCGGGCCCGGCTCGGAGTCGTGGGTCCTCCGGCCTCTCGGCATGATGCTCAAGCGCATGCCGCTGCTCGTGGGGCGCGGCAAGGGGCTCATGGCCCATACCTGGATCGACAACCTGCTCGATGGCCTGGTCCTCGCCCTCGACACCCCCCGCATCGAGGGCCTCGTCTTCCAGATCACCGATGGTGTCGATACCACCACCTACCGAGACTACTTCCAGCGCCTCGCGGCCGCCGCGGACATCGACCCTCCCGGGATGTCGATCCCCACCTCGGCCGCCCGCGGGCTGGGCAGCCTCTTCGACGGCGTCGAGCGCCTCACGGGCCGCTCGGGCCCCTTGACTCGCGGCGCCGTCGAGTACATCACGCGACGCGCGACCTACCGCATCGACGCCGCTCGCCAGGTGCTGGGGTATGCGCCGGCGGTCGGCTTCGACGAGGCCTTCGAGCGCCTGACGCCTTGGGTCCGCGCTGTGGCGGCCGGAAGGGGCTGATCGCCTCGGCAGGCCTCCGGGACTACCTCGGTAAGAGGAGCTGGAGGCGCTCGGCGAGCTCCTCGAGGCGCGGCGTGCCGCCCTCCTCGCCCACCGCGGCCCGGTGCACCCGGATGAGACGATCGCGCCCCTTACGCTCGACGCTCAGCAGGCCGTGCTCGGCGTAGGCCTCGATCGCGTGCTTCAAGGTGACGCTGTTCGCGGCCTCGGGACAGCCGATCTCCCCCTCGCGGAAGAGGCGCTCGGTGGCGCGCTGTGCCTGCTTGACGAGGTCCTTCTGGGTCGCGCCGTCCGCCTCGTCCTCGAGCAGGGCGTGGGCCAGGATCGTATAGCTCTCCACCCAGGGGCGGAGCACCCCCTGGAGGAGCTGGATCATCTCGAAGCCCGGCGACTCGGGCAGCGGCACGCGCCACGTCTCTGCATCCTCCCCCTCGGGCTCGAGCAGGCCGGCGAGGACGAAGGTGTCCAGGGTCCGCGCGAACTGCACCTCGAAGGGCTCGTCGGGGGCG
>CAZEHU010000530.1:0-3326 GCA_964511605.1 uncultured Myxococcales bacterium | reverse complement strand
GACACCGCCTTCGAGGTGGCGGGCGCAGGCGAGGTCCGGGTGCTCTCGGTGGTCCCCCCCGCCGAGGAGAAGTCGATCGAGGCCTTCAACGTGCGCCCCTACCTCGACGACAGCCTGACCTACGCCATCTTCTACTCGATCCGCTCCACCGCGAAGCGCCCCCTCGAGGCCACCCTGATGCTCTACGCCCACGAGGAGGGCCTCGGCGCGGAGGACTTCCTGGACCCGAGCCGTATCGTCGACTCCGTGGCCCTCGACCTGCCGGCCGGCGGAGCCACGAGCGGGGTGGTCGGCGACGTGAAGTTCGAGGGCAGCCGCCTCGCGGCGCGCGTGGTGGTCGGTCGGGGGCAGGGGGTCACAGATCCCCTCCCCGCCGACGATGTGGCCTTCGCCGTGGTACCCGAGCGCCGCAAGCTGAGCGTGCAGCTCGTCACCGAGGGTAACCTCTTCCTCCAGGCCTCCCTCCTCGTCCGCGAGAACGTGGACTTCGTCCTGGTGGAGCCTGCGGACTACGCGGGCCCCGGCGACTTCGATCTCACCGTCGTCGATGGCGCCGAGGTCGACGTCTCGGCCCCTGGGCGCTATCTGATCTTCGACCCGCCGGCGGGCAGCGCTTTTGCGGCCGAGGGCCTCCTGGACGGGCCGGAGCCCACCTGGATCGATCGCCGCCACCCGCTCAACCGCGGGCTGAGCTGGGCGGACTCCGGCATCGCGGAGGCTCGGGTGCTCGACGAGGAGCGAGGCGATCGCGTGGCCGTCGCCACGTCCAGCGGCGCCCCCCTCGTGATGACCCGGGAGGACGCAGAGCACACCTGGTGTGTCGTGGCCTTCGACGTGCGCCGCAGCCTGATGCCTATTCACTACGCCTTCCCCCTCTTCGTGGTGAACGCCCTGAACTGGTTCCAGCCCCAACCCGACGGTCTGGTGCCGACGCGGCGGGCGGGGGTGGAGCTCTCGTTGCCGCGCGAGCTGCCGCCCGGCGAGCTCGCGGTGCGGGGACCGGCAGAGGCCGAGGTTCGCGCCGTAGGTGACCGCATCCACCTGGAGGCGCCGAGGATCGGCCTGTACGAGCTGACCACCGAGGGCGCCGAGGCCCCGATGATCGTCGCTCTGAACCTGGCAGATGCGGCGGAGGCCGACCTCGGGCCCCGTGGGGACTTCGAAGCGTGGACCGCGCCGGAGCCGTGGATCCCCCCAGCGCCGCCTTGGCCCGGCACCCCTTGGCGGGCGCTGCTCGTGGTGGCCTGCGCCCTTATCGCCCTCGAGTGGTTCACCTGGCATCGGAGGATCACGGTCTGATGCGGAGCCGCCTCCTCACCATCGCTCTGCACTACCTCTGGGCCGCCGCCCTCTTCGGCGCCGGCTTCTGGGCGGTGGGTGAGTTCGGCGGAGGGTGGGTGGCCTGGTCCGAAGCGAGGGGCTGGTTCCTCGAGGATCTTCGGTTCCTCTGGATCTTGGCGGCCATCCCCCTCCTCCTCGCCCTCCGCGCCCACACCCTGAGCGACCTGCCTCGGATCCAGCAGGGCCTCTCGCTCCTCCTCCGCGGCGGCCTGGTGGCGGCCCTGGTGCTCGCGCTGGTGGGCCCCGAGGAGCACGACCAGGAGCCGGTGAAGACCGCAACGGTCTTCGTCGTGGACGTCAGCGAGTCGGTCCCCGATGGCGCCCTCGGGCGAGCACGCGCGGCCGTCGACGAGGCCTGGCGCCGCCGCGGCGAGCACGAGATCCGCCTGGTGACCTTCGCCGAGGACGCCACGGAGATCCCACTACCCCCCGGGGTGCAGGGCAGCGTGCCCGTCCTGGCCCGGCCCGAGGGGGAGGCCGGACGCGCCTCGAACCTGCAGGCCGCGACCCGCCTGGCGCTGACGCTCTTGCCCGCCGATCGCTTGAAGCGCCTGGTCCTCGTCTCCGACGGCCTCGAGACCCGGGGCTCCCTGTCGGCGGAGCTCGAGACCGCACGCCGTTTCGACGTACGGGTGCACTACCTGGACCTGACGGACGTGGAGCGACCCGAGGAGCTGATGGTCACCGGCCTCGACGCGCCGGCCGATCCAAAGCCCCACATCCCCTTCGAGGTGCGCGGCCATGTGGAGGCCACCACCGCCATGAAGGCCCGCTGCGAGCTGAGCATCGACGGGGTGCTGGCCACCACCGAGGAGCTCGAGCTCGCGGCCGGCGAGGACGAGATCGTGATGGAGGCCAAGGTGAAGGAGGGAGGCGACAAGCGCCTGGCTCTCGCTTGCACGCCCGAGGACGCGACCCTCGATCGCTTCGCCTCGAACAACCGCTTCGAGGTGCCGATGCGGGTGCCCCGCCGCCCGAGGGTCCTCTATGTGGAGGGGGAGCGGCGCTACAAGCACAACCTGCTCGCGGCGCTCGACCGCGACTTCGAGGTGGAGCTGCGAGGCGCCCGCGGCGTGCCCTCGACCCTGAGCGATGCCAACGTCTTCGACCTGATCTTCGTCAGCGACGTGCCGCGGGTCGGCGAGCTGGGCACCCCCAACGTCGGCCTGGCCCACATGAAGACCCTGGAGAGCTACGTGAGAGGCGGCGGCGGCCTGATCTGGGCCGGCGGCGAGGGCTCCTTCGGCCCCGGCGGCTACACGGGCACCTGGCTCGAGCGCAAGGTGCTGCCCGTGCACCTCGACGTGCAGAAGAAGGAGGACATCCCCTCCCTCGCGCTGGTGCTCGTCATCGATCGCTCCGGCTCCATGAGCGGCGACAAGCTCGAGCTGGCCAAGCAAGCCTCGAGGGCCACCCTCGATGTGCTCCAGCCCTCGGACAAGCTGGGCATCATCGCCTTCGACTCCGCGCCCTCGGTGGTGGTGCGCCTGCAGCGCGCGGCCAACCGCTTGAAGATCACCGATAGCGTCCGGCGCCTGACCCCGGGAGGCGGCACCGACATCTTCCCGGCGGTGGACATGGCCTACCAGGAGCTGGCGAGCACCCGCGCCAAGGTGAAGCACATTATCCTCCTGTCCGACGGGCAGTCGAGGCGCCAGGGCATCCTCGATCTGGTAGCCCAGAGCTATGGGGAGGGCATCACCCTGTCGACGGTGGCGGTGGGCATGGGCTCCGACCAGACGCTCCTGATGCAAGCGGCCGAGGAGGGCGGGGGCCGCTACTACTTCACCGACAACGCCCAGAACATCCCGCGCCTCTTCCTCAAGGAGGCCAGCGAGGTCACGCGAGCGGCCCTCGTCGAGGATCGCTTCCAGCCGAGGGTGGCCAAGCGCTTCCGGCGCCTCCAGGGCTTCGAGGGGCTCGATATGAAGCGAGCGCCGCCGCTCCTGGGCTACGTGTCGACCAAAGCCAAGCCCCGAACGGAG
>CAZEHU010000529.1:0-3328 GCA_964511605.1 uncultured Myxococcales bacterium | reverse complement strand
CACCCCTGCTACGAGGCCCCCACACCGGCCGCCGACGCCCTCCTACTCTTCCAGCCCACCTCCTCCGGTACGGCCACATTGGAGATCGAGACCAGCCACGAGGGCCTCGTGGCCGTGCACTACGAGGGCGCCGACTGCGAAGGCGAGACCTGCCTCTCCGCACCCATCGAGCCCCTGACCGTGGACGCCGTCCTCACCTTCCCCTTCGAGCCCGGCGAGACCCACATGGTGGTCCTCGACGGGGAGGAGGGGACCCTCACCTCGCTGTCGACGGTGCGACTCGCGTGCAGCGAGGCGCCTCCCTAACCATGCGGCGTGCGATCAGTCGGAGTCTGGATCGGGGACCGGCACGGAGCCCGGCGTGCCGGAGCCTCCGGTCCCGGCTTCGCCAAATCCTCGCGCACACAGCAGCTCGGGCTCCTGGCCACAGAGCTCCTCGCTCTCGTCCGAGCCGTCGGCGCAGTCCTCGAGGTTGTCGCAGACCCACGAGCCAGGGATCGTCCCGCCTCCGGGGCACTCGAAGTCGGCGGGCATGCAGTCGCCGGGCTCATCGCTGCCGTCGTCGCAGTCCGCCTCGCCGTCGCAGACCCAGCGTGCCGGCACCGTGGCGAAGCCGTCCTCGCACTCGAACTCGGGGCCAAGAGGCAAGGACTCGGCCTCCTGCGAGCACGTCGCGAAGCAGCCGTCGGCGGCAGGACTCTGGGGGCCTCCGCACAAGAACCCCTCCGCGTCCGTGCAGCTCATGTCCACCAAGCACTGCAT
The DNA here is from genome assembly GCA_964511605.1 of uncultured Myxococcales bacterium. GTDB lineage: Bacteria > Myxococcota_A > UBA9042 > PHBI01 > JACKFB01 > CAZEHU01. Next base: position 2,566 of record CAZEHU010000529.1, on the reverse strand, counting down.
AGAGCAGGTCGCTTCGTGCCGTTCGGCCCCTCCGATCCGCGGGGGTAGACTCTCGCAGGGGGTCGATCCTTCGGCGTAGATGCCGCACTCCACCAGGTGGATGATAGCCTCCCCGCAGAGGGCCAGCAGCTCCTCCTGGGACGTCGCGCTGTCGCCGCCGCCGCTCCCTCGGGGGCCATCGCTCCCTCGGGCTTGGCCGGACTCCGGGTTCGCTCGGGGATTCGGTGGCGCTCGCTCGCCTACCTGGCTGGTCGCTCGGGGCAGAACCTGATCTCCCAAGCCTCCCGGATCGCTCTCACAGGCCGGCAGCGTGAGGACCAGGGCCACCGCCAGGAGGGTGGCGTGCACATGCGAGTGGGTGCTTCGAGAGAGCAGGATCGTCGGAGGCCTGGGCGTCGCGGAGGATCCCTGCCCTCACGGTATCACGCCCCGCCGGCGCCTCGAAGCAAGGGGCCAGCCGAGCAGCCGGTCTCCTTGTCGGGATCACACTCGAGGGTCGGACAGGGCTCCGGCTCGAGGGACTCGGGCTCGCCGGCCGGTGGCGTCACGGCAGCCAACCTCACCGAGAGCAGTGAGGAGAGCGCGAGGGCGAGGGCCAGGAGGGTGCGGCTCAGGGGAACGCCGGGACGCTGGGTCGGGGTCTTCTAGAAAGCCTGACGACCGCTCCAGCTCGCCGGCACCAGCTTCATCAGCTCCCGATCGGGCACATCGGCCACCACGGCGTTGGTCACCCCGCGCTGGCCCCACGTGACGATGCCGAAGCCTCGGCGGTGGGCCACGTCGACGCCGCGCAGGCTCGCCGGGCGCACCGAGGTGTCGGCGGCCTGGAGCACGCTGACCGTGCGTCCACCCCAGTCGTAGCGGAAGAGCACGCCGGGCTTCCCGCCCACCTGGGTCAAGCGTGCGCCGATCAGCTCGACGTCCGGTCGCTCCGGGAGCGGCATGCGGACCGGGAAGGGCACCGCGTCCTGCACGAACTGCTGCACCTGATCCTCGGAGCCGCGCACTTCCATCGGGAAGGCGGTGGTATGGGCCGAGACCACGTGCTCGGCCGCGGGATGCTCCGCCGGAAGCGGCTCCGAGGCGCCCATGGGGCCGACGAGGAAGAGCGCCAGGCCCGCCGCGAGGGCCACGGCCGGCGCCACGATCGGCCAGATGCGATCGGACCAGGCCTCGCTACGCTCCCGCCCGAGGGGCGCTGGTGCGCTGTCGAGGCAGGCGCTGATGCGCTGCTGGAAGGTCTCCGGCACGCCCGGGGTCTCGAGGCCCTCTTTGACCGCCAGCAGGAAGCCCGCCTCCCGCTCCGCGAGGAGCTTGCAGGGTGGACAGGCCTCCAGGTGGCGTCGGAAGGACCCCTCCTCTTCGGAGGCGTACTCTCCATCCAGGTAGACGTAGATTCCGTGCTTCACGTCGTCGCAGTTCATCTTCGAGGCGGTGGGGGGAGCGCTCATCGTCACCGGGTGCCGCCGATCACCGGGCACCGCCCGCCGCGGCCTTCTTGCGTGCGCGGTAGGCGTCGAGAGAGATGGCGCCGTCCTCACCACGAGCGTCGCGCTCGTCGATGATCCCGCGCTCGATGGCGTAGCCGAAGAGCTCCTCCTGCAGGCGCTTGCGGCCCCGGAACAAGCGAGACATCACGGTACCCACCGGGCAGTCCATGATCTCGGCGATCTCCTTGTAGGAGAAGTCCTGGAGGTCGGCGAGCACCACGGGGATCCGGAAGTTGTCCGGCAGGCGCTCGATCGCCTCCTTGACGTGCTCGGGCATCAGCCCGCCGAGGTACGCCGCCTCGGGGGTATTGTAGAACGCCGAGCCCTGGTACAGGCCATCGGAGACCGAGTCCGTATCGGCCTCCTCGATGAGGCTGAAGGCCTTCTTTCGCTTCCGGCTCCGGTTGATGAAGGTGTTGGTCATGATCCGGAAGAGCCACGCCTTGCAGTTGGTGCCCGGCTCGTAGCGATGCCAGAAGCGGAAGGCCCTCAGGAAGGCCTCCTGGACGAGATCCTCGGCCTCGGACTTGTTGCGCGTCATGTAGAGCGCGCCCGAGTACAGGGCGTCCATGTGGACGAGCGCCTCGGCCTCGAAGCCCCGTCGCGCCTTGTCCTCCGCCCGGTCTCTCGTCTTTGTACCGAAGATCATCGGGTCCCCTCCGCCACAGGGCGTGGCTAGCGAATGCGCCGGCCGAACACGACCTGATACGGACCTATTCCCAGGGCAGGGTACCCGATCTCCTCCGCCCGCACCCAGCATCGATCGTGAGCTTTCTTGGCGCCCCCCTGGCGAAGCCCCTTACCCTCGGATCGTGCTCCAGACCTCCGTGCCCGCCCTCCTCCTCGCGGCGCTGGTCCTCGGGGCCTCGTACGGCGCGGGTGCCACGGGGCCGGTCGAGGACGTAGCGCGTGTCTTCCGCGCCAACGACAAGGCGCCCCCGACCCGTGATCCCTCCCTGGACGACGCGGCCCTCGCGGTGGCCGTCGCCGACGCGAACGTGGATCTCCGCGCCCTCTGCCGCCAGCGTGGCGTGCACGACGGTGTGCTCCTCCCGGTCGTCGTGGTCGAGCCCTCC
>CAZEHU010000528.1:0-3331 GCA_964511605.1 uncultured Myxococcales bacterium | reverse complement strand
GCGGCCACGAGGTGATCGGCCTCCTCGAGGTTCGTGCGCGCGAGGCGGGCGCGGGCGGATCGGTCATCACCCTCACCCAGAACGTCGATGGCCTCCACCAGGCGGGGGGCGCCGAGGACATCATCGCGATCCACGGCGACATCCACCGCCTCCTCTGCATGGCCGGCTGCGGCTACCGGGAGCGTGTGGCGGACTACTGCGAGCTCGCCCCCCTTCCCCGCTGCCCGGCGTGCGGGGAGGTCGTCCGCCCGGAGGTGGTGCTCTTCGGCGAGATGCTGCCCTCCGCCGCGGTCCGACGCCTCGAGCGGGAGCTCGCGGTGGGCTTCGACGTGGTGATCTCGGTAGGCACGTCGAGCCTCTTCCCTTATATCGCGGGTCCGGTCGTGCTCGCGGCTCGCCAGGGACGCGCCACGGTCGAGATCAACCCCGGTGAGACCGAGGTCACGCCCTACGTCCGCCATCGTCTCGCGAGCGGCGCCGCCCAGACCCTCGACGCGCTCTGGCAACGCCTGGACGCCTGAGCCCGCCCCCCCGAGGAGCCCCATGATCGCCACCGGCTACAGCGCGACCGACAAGGGTCAGAAGCGCAGCGGCAACGAGGACTTCCACGTCGTCGACAATCGCACGGGCGTCTACATCGTCTGTGACGGGATGGGGGGCCACAACGCCGGGGAGGTGGCCTCCCGGTTGGCGGTCGAGCGGGTCCACCGACACCTCCGCAATGCCTCGCCCTTCTTCGACCGCATCGCGCACGCCTCCGAGAGCCCCGAGGTGGGCATTCGCATCATGGCCGAGGCGATCGAGGACGCCTGCCGGCACCTCTTCGAGCACGCCCGCGCGAACCTCGAGTGCGCCGGCATGGGCACGACGATCACCGCCCTCGTGGTGGCGGGAAGCTACGGCATCCTCGGGCATGTGGGGGACTCGCGCCTCTACGTCCTGAGGCGGGGACGGGTCGAGCAGATCACCGTCGATCACACGGTGGGCGCCGAGATGGTGCGGGCCGGCGTGATGTCTGCGGAGCGGGCTCGCTCGATGCGCATGGCCCACGCCCTGACCCGCTGTGTCGGCACCCAGCCGGTGGTCAAGGTGGACACGCTGGCCCTCGATCTGTTGCCCCGCGACGTCTTCCTGCTCTGCTCCGACGGCCTGCACGGCTACCTGCCGCGGCCCGAGGATGCGCTGCGCCTGCTCTCCGGTCGCCTCTCGGAGGCGCCCGCGCGCCTGGTGGATCACGCCAACGGCGCCGGAGGCCAGGACAACATCACCGCCCTCGTGGTGCAGGTCGACCTGCCGCGGGACCTCGAGGATACGATGCCGATGGCGTCGAGCGAGACCGAGACGCGCATCAATACGGTCACGTCGCTGCCGATCTTCGAGGGACTCCGCCTCGCCCACATCCAGCGAGTCCTCAACGCGTGCGACCTCAAGGAGTGGCGCAAGGGGGAGATCCTGGTCTCCCGAGGACAGCGAGCGGACGCCATGTTCGTCGTGGTCTCCGGGCGCGCTGAGGCAGTGGACGGCAGCGGCCGCGTGGCGCGCGAGATCGCACCGGGCGAGACCGTCGGAGAGCTCGCCCTGCTCGACCCCCATGTGCCGACCCACGACGTGGTCGGCGTCACCCCGGGCAGCGGCCTCCTGCTCACGCGCCAGGCCCTCGTCTCCCTCGCCCACGATCGCCCCGACCTCGGGGTGATGCTCTTCGCGCGCCTCGGCGGCCGTGCCGCCCGGATGGTGCGAGGCGAGCTATAGGGTGGACCTGCGACACCTCCCTCAGCGAAGGGCGATCCACGCCTCCGCCGTCTCGGTGATCGGGCCCTCGACCGCATCGAAGAGGGCCTCGACCGTCTCGTCGAAGGGATAGGTACCCTCCCAAGGGGCCATGTAGATCAGGCGGAGAGGGCCGGCCTCGCGATAAGCGACCGGCGCGTGCTCCTCCGGCAGGACCAGGAGGGCCAGCTCCGGCTTGTCCGGGTGGGTCCAGCTCAGCCAGAACCCATCGCGGGTGTGGCGCACATCGTCGAGCTGCCAGCCCCCGAGGGTCCGGGCGAACGCCGGCTCCACCGCGAGCCCCAGGAGGGGCGCGGCGTCCGCCAGGATCGAGCCCCGAGACCAGTCGATCGCCTGGGTATCGTCCCGATGCTCGGTGGCCCGGAGCGTCGCGCCCTCCAGGCTCGAGCGATAGTGCCAGGCGGCGCCGACCTGGAAGGCGGTGCCCTTCAGGAAGCCAGCCTGCACCTCGGCCGCGGCGGCATCGGAGGTCAGGACCTCGCCGGTATACCAGAAGTCGAAGGCCGCGCTGGAGCGCTCGAAGAGGGCCTCCTGCTGATGGGAGAAGCCCGCTGCGGCCTCAGCACTCCAGCCATGCTCCGAGAGCCAGGTGGCGACCTCGATGGCGCGGTTGACCGCCTGGGCGGTGCCGACCGAGTAGACGGGATCGCTGAACGCGAACGCATCCCCGACGAGGATCCAGTCCTCGGTCGCCGCCCTCTCGGCCCGACGCGCGAAGCCGGAGCGCTGGTGGAGGCGATCCCAGGGCTCGGCCTCCGCTTCGCTCACCCCCTCTGGGGGCCGGCGACGTCGCAGCTCGTAGCAGGCCGAGGCATGCTCCTCGGCCGCGCGCTCGAGCTTCTCCTGCCCGACGGGCGCCCGCCGGCTCACGACGCCGAAGCTCAGGCGCTCACAGCCCCAGAGCGGGATCTGCCAGCACCAGGTGCCCCAGCTCATGCGGGTGAGGATGGTGCTGTGGCTCGCGCGCCACTGAGCGAGCGGCCCGTCCTCGCCCGCCTCCAGAATGCGGCGGCGGCGAGCGTCGTAGTAGGTGAAGCTGCGTCCGGCGGCGGAGTGCAGCGCGCGGAAGCGCTCGTCATCGACCGCGAGGACGTCGAAGTAGGTCCAGGCGGCGTGGACCGGCCAGAGCTCGCGGACCTCGCCGAGCTGGCTCGCGATGACCATCGCCGGGCCGGAGCAGTCGAGGATGGGCCCGCGGACCTCGTAGGTCTCGGACTCCGTCACCACCCGCCGCAGACCGCCACCGAGCTCGATGGACTCGACCCGCTCGGGGAGGGGCTCCAGATCCCAGGCCCGAGCCATCAACGCCTCGAGCTCGGTGCGGGCCACGTGCACCGACTCCCGCTGGTTCTTCGCCGGCAGCGGGAAGGCGGCCACCGCCTCATCGGAGACGAAGGTGACCCCATGCTTGGCGCGATAGCTCGGCAGTCGATGGATCGAAGGCAAGAGCTCGCGTAGCAGGGGGTGCTGGAACTGCTCGGGCACGATGGGCTCGCCGATCTTGTAGCCCCCGGGGCGAGGATCGAGCAGCACCACCTCC
>CAZEHU010000527.1:0-3333 GCA_964511605.1 uncultured Myxococcales bacterium | reverse complement strand
CTAGGTGCCCTCCGCCAACACGACCTCGAGCGCCCGGGCCGCCTCGACCGAGAGCGAAGGGGCGGAGACCCGGAGGGCAGCCCGGGCGAGCAAGCGGTAGCTGGCCGCCTGGTCCGGCGCGGCCTTCTCGAGGGCCTCGAGGTGGCGGCGGACGGTGCCGGCGTCGCCCCGGCTGATAGGGCCGGTGATCGCGGCCGCCTCGTCCTCGAGGCGGGCGAGGTTCTCGAGGGCGCCGCGCGTCAGCGGGAGGAGGGCGGCGCGGGCGCGATCACGGGGAAAGCCAGCGAGGATGAGCATCGTGATCGCCTCGTCGAGGAGGGCGACGACGTGGCCCGCCGCGCTGACGGCGCCAGCGTGATAGAGCGCCTTGTGGCGGCTGTCGATCGGCGCCGGCAGCATGCCCAGGGAGCCAGCGATCTCCCGGGCGATCGCGATGGCCTCCGGGTCGCCGTCGAGGGCTGCGACGACGCCCTCGAGGTGCTCGGGCGGAAGCGGCGTGCCCGGCAGGGACTGCAGAGGGTGCAGGCAGCCGACGGCTCGCGGGCGGCTCGGCGTCACACGGGCGTCCGAAGCCGGGCGCGAACCGGATAGGTGCAGCCAGACCTCCTTCACGGCGCAGGCTCGTTCGGCCAGGCCGCGAGCTGCGATCGACACCGCGTCGTCGGAGACCGCGAGCAGGATCACGTCCACGGGCCCAAGGGCATCGAGGCCGCCAGGCTCTCCGCGCGACCACCACCACACCACCTCGTGGCCCAGGGCCTCGAGCTCGGGGACCAGGCTCCGCGCCGCGCGCCCGCGACCGACGATGCCGAGGCGGTGGCAGATCATCGGCAAGGGCGACTCATCGGTACAGGCCCCGCTGCTCGACGATAGCCAGGACGTCCTCGGGGACCAGGCCGGTGGCAGGCTCTCCGGACGCGACCCGGCGCCGCACCTCCGTCGAACAGATGGCGGGGAGCTCGACGGCGATCGCGCCATCGGCCGGTGGCTCCACGCCATCTCGGCCGAGCAGGATGAGCGTGACGAGCTCCTGGAGCTCGTCCCAACGATGCCAGCGCTCCCTATCGGCCCAGGCGTCCGTCCCCATGACCAGGTGGAGATCGAGCTCGCCGAGCTCCGCCCGGAGCTCGCGGACTGTGTCGATCGTATAGCTGGGACCTGGGCGCTCGGCCTCCCGGCGGTCGATCACCACCCGGGGGCCCAGGTGCCCCAACGCGGCCTCCAACATCTCCGCGCGCGCCTCGAGGGGCGACAGCTCTTTGGCGAAGGCATGCCGCGCGGCGGGTACCACACGCACCTCGTCCATCCCGCCGCGCGTCAGGAGCCACATCACGGCCAGCACGTGGGCCTCGTGGGGCGGATCGAAGCTCCCCCCATAGAGGGCGACGCGCCGTCGGGGCGCCTCGCCACTCACGGAGCGAAGCTCTTGGCCTCCGCGCTCGCGGCCTCGAGGAGGGCGATCACGTCGCGACCCTCCTCGAGGCAGTGGCGGAGCTCATCGGAGCCCCAGAGGAGGTCGATCGCCAGGCGATCGTCGACGAATTCATAAGCATCGGTCCGCCAGACCAGCGCCTCGGGCGCCTCCTGGCGCACGGCGTCGAGCACGTGGACCCCGAGCCAGACCGGCACGATGGAGCTATGATCGTTCACACGGATGTAGACACCGCCGCAGAGCTCGCCGGCGTGCTTGCCGAACTCCGGACGGAACAAGCGCGGGATGAAGTCGACGCCTGGACACTCCCGGCGCCGGAGGTTCGCCGCCAGGGCGAGGGGATCGACGCCCGGCGCCCCGAAGAGCTGGAAAGGCGTCGTGGTGCCGCGTCCCTCGCTGAGGGTCGTCCCCTCGAGCAGGCAGAGCCCCGGGTAGACCATGGCGCAATCGACGGTGGGCATGTTCGGGCTCGGCGGAACCCAGTCCACCTGGCCGTGGAAGTCGCAGGGCACCACGTCGAGCTCGCAGCCCGGGGCTCGGCGCGCCCCATACCAGCGGGCCAGCTCGCCCACGGTCATGCCGTGGCGGATCGGCAGGCCCGCCTCGATGCCCACGAAGCTCTCGAAGCCAGCCTTCAGCACGGGCCCGCCGCGGCGATTGCCTAGCGGGTTCGGCCTATCGAGGACCCAGACCGGGACGCCAGCGGCCTGCGCGGCCTCCATCGTATACGCCAGCGTGGCCGCGTAGGTGTAGTAGCGGGCGCCGATGTCCTGGACGTCGTAGACCACACCATCGAGGCCCGCGAGCCGAGCGGGATCCACGTGCAGGCTCGCCTCGTCGGCGCCGTACAGGCTCACCACGGGCAGCCCGAAGACCGGATCGCGCGCGAGGGCCTCGTCCTCGACGGCCTCCATGTCCTGGTGGGTCGACCAGAGGCCATGCTCGGGGGCGAGGAGCCGCGCGAGCTCCACCCCCTCGATGCGCTCGAGCACCTCGACGGCGTGGCGCCCCCAGCGATCGACGGCGGTGTGGTTAGCGAGGAGGGCGATCTTCCGGCCGCTCAGGCCGTGATCGAAGCCGTAGTCGAGGCGATCGAGTCCGCTGCGCATGAGCGGGACCTTGCCCCCTCGCCCCCGCCTCCGCAAGCCGTGGTACCCCGCGGCAGCGATCCAGCCCGCAGCCGTCGAGCGCCCCCGCCCCCCCACGGTCGCCCTGGACCACGGAGCCCACCACTGGACCCAAGGGAGGCTGCGCGGCACCCTCGGGGCGATGAAGCTGCTGCCCGGCATCCTCGCGCCCTCCCTCATGGCCCTCCTCGTCGCCTGCACCACCGTGGAGGGACCGGAGGGCTCCGCCGACGGCTCTGGCGGCACGCCGGGCGTCGGACGCGCGGGCGGCACCGGGGGCGGCACCGGGGAGGGGGGGAGCCCCTTCGCCGTGGCCGATGGGGCCGGCGGCGCCGAGGGGAACTTCGCTCCCGGCCCCCTCGAGATCGTGCTCGGGCCCCCCGAGCCCACCACCACCGACAGCCTCGAGGTGGCCATCGAGGAGCCACCGATCGATCCCGACTCCGGGCCTGACCCCCTGGAGCTGGTCTATCGCTGGTATCGGGACGGCGATCTCACAGGCCACTCCTCGGCGATCGTGCCCCCCGAGGTGACCAGCCGCTCCCAGGTCTGGACCGTCGAGGTGGCGGGCTTCGACGGGGCCGCCGAGGGTCCGGTCGCTAGCGCAGAGGTGGAGATCGGCAACTCCCCCCCGGTGGTCCACCAGGTGCTGATCGAGCCCGCCGCCCCCCAGGCGGACGAGGTGCTCCTCTGCAAGGCCGACGACCGCTCCGACGCTGATGGGGACGATATGTCCGTGGGCTGGGGCTGGGCGAAGGAGGGCGTCATCTTGAC
>CAZEHU010000526.1:1929-3334 GCA_964511605.1 uncultured Myxococcales bacterium | reverse complement strand
GTCGACAGAGGCCAGCGAGGACATCGACGGCCTGGTCGCGGAGGCGCTGCGGGCCCGGCCCGAGGTCCAGCGTGCGACGGCCCGGCGCGCGGCGGCGGAGGCCAGAGCGTACAGCGCCCGCGCTCGACGCTGGCCGTGGCCCCGCTACCTCGAGCTCCGGTACGAGAGGCGGCAGGAGGACATCCGCTTCTTCCGGACCTTCGCCCTCGGGGTGGAGCTGCCGCTCTTCCACCACGGCCGCGGTCGCCTCGACGCCGCCCGGGCCGAGGTCGAGCGCTGGCGCGCCGAACAGAGCGCCGCGGCCCGCACGATCGCCAGCGAGGTCCGCGCCGCGCTCGAGCGGGTGCGTGCGGCACGCGACCGCCTCGATGGCCTCGAGACCGAGCTGGTCCCCGCCCTCGAGTCCGCTCGGGAGGCGGCGCGGAGGGCCCGCCAGCGCGGCGCCCTCGGTCCCCTCGAGGAGCTGGAGCTGGCCTCCGATCGCATGGGCGTCCTGGGTCGACGCATCGAGGCTCGCCGGAGCCTCGTCCGCGCCCAGGTCGACCTGGAGGCGGCCCTCGGACGCTGAGTGCCCTCGGGGGCCCGAGGCGAGATCGTTGCCCCTCCCCCTCGGCGTCTGCTAGTCCTCCTGGGTGGTCAGCGAGCTCGCCGGACAGAAGAAGGCCAAGCTGCACGAGCTCCTCGAGGAGGGGATCGTGATGATCCACCTCGATCCTCGCCGCCCCGGGGTCGTGGTGCCCGAGCACCTCGCCGCCGATCCGGTCCTACGCCTCAACGTGGCCTGGGGCTTTCGGCTGCCGGCCTTCGACATCGGGGACGAGGACGTCTACGCCGTGCTCTCCTTCGGGGGCCGGGACTTCGGCTGCACGCTCCCTTGGGCCGCGATCTTCGCGATGACCCTGCCGGACACCGGTCATCGCGGCGCCGTCTGGCCCACCTCCCTGCCCCCCGAGCTGCTCTCGCAGGCGGACGCGCTCGTGGAAGCGATGGGGGAGGCCGAGGGGGCCGTCGAGCGGGTCTCCATCGTCGGCGAAGCGAAGGCCCAGTCGGCGCGGCCGGGCCTGCGTGTGGTCCAGGCAGAGTCCGCACTGGAGGAGCCCGCCCCAGAAGACCCCGCCTCCTCGGAGCCGAACGGAGAGCAGGACGACGAGGAGGTCGCCTCGGCGCTGGCCCCGAGCCGCTCGCACCTCCGCCTCGTCAAGTGATGGGCAAGGTCGTGCGCCTGCCGCGCGCCCTCGCCGATCAGATCGCGGCGGGCGAGGTCGTCGAGCGTCCCGCGAGCGTCGTGCGGGAGCTGGTGGACAACGCGCTCGATGCGGGCGCGACCCGCGTCATCGTGGACGTGGTGGACGGCGGCCGGGAGCTGATCCGGGTCGTGGACGATGGGGAGGGGCTCGCCCGCGAC
>CAZEHU010000526.1:0-1919 GCA_964511605.1 uncultured Myxococcales bacterium | reverse complement strand
GTCGAGCGCCACGCCACCAGCAAGCTGCGCTCCTTCGAGGAGCTGGCGGAGCTGGGGACCCTGGGGTTCCGCGGCGAGGCGCTGCCCTCCATCGCGTCGGTGAGCCGCTTTCGCCTCCTGAGCCGACGTCGTGAGGACGAGGTGGGCGTCGAGGTGCGCATCGAGGGGGGCTCGACCCCCGAGCTCCGCGACGCGGGCTGCCCCCACGGCACCCGAGTCGAGGTGGCCGACCTCTTCCACAACGTGCCGGCGCGCCTGAAGTTCCTCAAGCGCGGCGCCACCGAGATGGGGCACGTCAAGGGCCTCGTGCGCGCGGCCTCCCTGGGGTATCCCCACGTGCACTTTCGCCTGACCCACAACGGGCGGACGATCCTCGACCACCCGTCGGCCCCGAGCTTGAAGCAGCGGGTCTTCCAGGTCCTCGGCCGGGCCGTGACCGAGCGCCTCTACGAGGTCCGCCTCGAGGGGCCGGTGCGCATCCTCGGGTTCGTGGGCGATCCCACCCTGACCCGCACCAACCAGGCCGCCCTGCATGCTTTCATCAACGGACGCTCGGTGCGCGATCGGGTGGTGAACCACGCGATCCTCCGCTCCTTCGGCGAGCTCTTGCCCCGCGGGCGCTACCCGGTGGCCGTCCTCTGGCTGCACCTGGCGCCGGGCGGCGTCGACGTGAACGTGCACCCGGCCAAGGCGGAGGTGCGCTTCGCGCAGGCCGGGCAGGTCCACGAGGCGATCGTGCGGGCGCTGCGCATCACCCTGTCGGCCGCCCCGTGGACCGAGCTTCGGCCTGCGGCGGCTGGCCCCGGAGCCGCCGATCGCGGCCGTGAGGCGTGGATCCGGGCGCTCCCCCTCGACGACTTCGGGCTCCGGCCCGCGACCGCCTCGGATGCCTCGGCCCCCCCGGCGGCCGTGGCGGACGCCGCGACCGAGCCCAGCGACCTCGCGGCCCCGCCCGAGCGCCAGCATGCCGTCGAGATGGTCTTCTCAGAGCACGTCGGCGCTGCCCCGCGTCCACCGGCGGGTCGACGGGTCCTCGGGCGGAGCTCCCGGGGCCACATCGTCTGGGAGTCCGAGCGGGGCGTGCATATCTCGCGGCCGGCGGATCTCTCCGCGCACGTGCGCCGCGCCGAGCTCTCGGGTGCGGCGGAGGGCACCGACGTCGTGGAGCCCAAGACCCTGCTCTTTCCCCTGCAGGTCGAGCTCCAGGCTCCTCAGGTCGAGGCGCTCGAGGCTGCGCCGGAGCTGGTCGAGCGCCTCGGCTTCCGCCTCGAGCCCTTTGGCGGCGGGACCTGGCAGCTCGTGGCGATCCCCGCGCCCCTCGTGGGGGTCGATCCCGCCTCGCTCATCGGCCCCCTGACCCGAGGGCTGGCCGGGGGCGACGTGCTCGGGGCCCTCGTGGACCTGGCCCGACAGATCGCCGTGGACGACGCCGAGTCCCTGGTCGAGGCCGCCTCCTCCCAGCTCGATCTGGTGGTGCCGTGGGAGCGATGACCGGGCCTCAGCGGCCGCTCCTGGTGCTCGTCGGGCCGACGGCGGCGGGCAAGTCCGCGCTCGCCCTCGAGGTGGCCGAGGCCCACGGCGGCGCGATCGTCAGCGCCGACAGCGTACAGGTCTACCGCGGCCTGGACATCGGCTCGGCCAAGCCGAGCGCCGAGGAGCGCGCTCGCATCCCTCATGCCTGCCTCGATCTCGTCCCGCCCACCGAGTCGATGGACGCCGCCCGCTGGGCCGCGGCCGCGGACGAGGCGATCCTGGCTGCCGTGGGCGCCGTCCTGGTGGTGGGCGGCACGGGCCTCTACGTCCGAGCTCTCCTCCGCGGCCTGAGCGGCACCCCGGCGGCGGATCTGGCGCTCCGCGCCGCCGTGGCCGAGGAGCTCGAGGCGCGAGGCCCGCGCGCGCTGCACGAGGATCTCGCCCGC
>CAZEHU010000525.1:0-3335 GCA_964511605.1 uncultured Myxococcales bacterium | reverse complement strand
ACCACTGTGGCATCCCCCTTCTTGTGGGCATTGCGAGCGCGGCTCGCGGCCAGATCGGCCCGTCGCCCCCTGGCGACCGAGGCCCAGCCCGGGATCTTCTCGAGGGCGTCGAGGGTCTCCTCGGCCTCTCGGTGCTTGCCCTCCTTGACCTGCTTCTCATAGGTCTTCAGGAGCTCCTTGCCTTTGTCGGCGGCGTCCCTGTCCTTGCCGTCCTCGCCAGGTTGCTCCCCCTCGCTCGCTTCGTCATCGGCGGCCTCCTTCTTGCCGAAGGCTGGGATCGCCTGCGCTCTTTCGGCCGGCTCCGCTCCGGCGAGCTGGGGCTTCGGCTTCGGGGGCGGCGTCGCAGCGGGCTTGGCCGCCGGGGGCGCCGGGTCGGCGGGAACAGGCTCCTCGCCGGAGCTCGCCGCGCCGAGCGCCACGGCGGGGAGGAGATCGGCGGCGTCGTTATCGCGCGAGGAGCCGTAGGTCGTGCCGGCGCCCCACTCGGCGTCCTTAGCGAGCTTCAGGCGCGCCGCCGTGGGGCGGGTGCTGCCGCTGCTCGCGCTGCGCTTGGCGCTGTCCGCCGCCGCCACCATCTCAGGGTGCGGGGCGTTCGGCTCCACGACGGCCGCCTGGCGGGCCTCGTCTCCCTCGAGGGCGATCAGGCTCGCGACGCTCCCAGGCGCGACCGGGGTCGGGACCTCCAGCCCTTCTGCGGCGGCCTCCTCCGGCAGGGCCTGGACCGGCTGATCGGAGCGCTCGAGCGCACTCGGCTGCGCCATCGGCTCCGCGGCGACACGGCGGGGCGCCGCCCCCTCGCCGCGCCTGAGGTCGTGCTCCGTGGACATCGCCGGGGGCGCCCCTGCCGGCGCGACCGTGCGCTCGGCGACGTCGCCGATGGCCGGCCCTCCCTCCTCGGTGCCCATCGGCACCACGAACAGACCCGTGACGGCGATCACCACGAAGAGGGCACCGGTGGCCGGGGCGGGCTGGAGCAGCATGTCGAAGAGGCGAGCGAGCCAGCCGCCGGGCCGCTCGTCGTGATGGGAGCTGGCGAGCCGTGCCTCTTCCATGACCCCATCGAGCAGCCCCGCCGGCATGTCCTCGTCGCCGAGCCCTCCGAAGAGCTCGGAGGTTCGACGATGCGCGGCCACCTCCGCGACCAGATCGGGATGATCCCTGAGGGCCGCCTCGAAGCCGCGGCGCGCGTCGGCGTCGAGCTCGTCGTACAGGTAGTCGACGAGGTGGTCGTCGAGCTGCTGTCGGTTCCACGTCACGGGTCCAGTATAGCCTTGTGGGGGGGTGGGTTCAGTGATTTCGCGGTGATGGGGCCCTGGGGCCCGGGTTCAGGGGGAGCGGGGGGGCGCGAGATCCTCGCCGAGATCGGCGAGGTGCTGGCGCAGAGTCCCGAGGGCGTAGCGCATGCGGCTCTTCACCGTGTTCTCCGGGACCTTCACGATCTCGGCGATGTCCGCGAACTTCAGGCCCCGGAGCTGGCGCATCACGAAGACCTCCCGCTGCTCGTCGGGCAGGGCCTCCATGGCCTCCTCGAGGCGGAGGCGGAAGCGCTCGTCGGCGGCGCGCCGATCGGGACCCGGGCCCCCATGGGAGACCTTGTCCAGGAGGGTCGCCGTGCCGTCGTCCCCCTTGCGCAGGGGAGCATCGAGGCGGCGATGACGCCGATGCTGCATGCGCCGTGCGTGGTCGATGCAGAGGTTGCGGGCGATGGAGAAGACCCAGGTGGTGAACTTGGACTGCCCGCGGAAGCTCTCGGCGCGGTGGACCACCCGGAGGAAGGTGTCCTGGACCAGATCCTCGGCGAGCTGTCGATCGCCGGTCTGGCGCACGATGAAGTTGTAGACCTTGGAGCCATGACGTTGGAGGAGCACCTGGAAGGCCTGGGGTTGGCCCTCGAGGTATCGCTGCATCAGCTTTTCGTCGGAAAGCTCAGGCTCCACCGGCACCGTACCTCGGGGCCCTCACCTTCCTGTCGTGGCCCCTGGAGACGTTTGATGCGCCCAACCGATCTACGGTGGTGGATCCCCCGTCTCCGGGCCCACCCCCCGGAGGGCGACGAGGCGCGGATTCTACGTGCTCCACTCAGTGGGTCCAGCCCGCCTCTTCCGTGGCGGCGGGGGTGCGCTCGAGCAGGCAGCGGACCACGTGCTCCGAGAGGAGGGCGCAGCGCTCCATCACGCTGCGCGAGACCAGCAGACGCTGTCGCTCCGCCGGATCGTCCACCACCATCGAGGCGAGGCGGTGGGTCAGGATGGCGGGGTCGGCGGTCGACGCGAGCACCTTGCCGAGGGCGCCTCCGTCCGCGGCCATCTCGCGGGCCAGGTTGCCTACGAGCTCCGAGAGGCGGTGGTGGGCGTCGGAGGTACCCGCCTCGTGGCCGAAGTCCTCGAGGGGCTCGACGTCGACGAAGCGTGTGCCCTTGGCGCTGGTGCTCGCCTCCCCGCCCCGATGGCTCGGGGGCAGCTCGGAGGCCTCCCGCAGGATCTGCACCCTCTCCATGCAGTGGACGAAGACGTTGGTACGGCCATCGCGGGTCTTGCGATCGCTGACGATACGCCCGAGGCCGCCCACCTCGTAGGTGCGGGCGTCCTGGGGCCAGCGCTCCTCCCAACCGGGCTCGAGGCCGACGACCACCAGGAGGCGGCGATCGGCGAGACAGTGGTCGAGCATGTCCAGGTAGCGCGGCTCGAAGACGTGGAAAGGCGCGAGGGTGTGCGGGAAGAGCGCGAACTCCGGCAGGGGGAAGACCGGAAGCGCACCGTAGCGCAAGGGGTCGAGCAGCGGCGGCAGGGCGGAGCTGGCCCCGGCGAGCATCGTGCCCGGCCCCTCGAGGGTGCGCTTGTCGAGGTCGTCGTGGCGGCCCAATCCCATGCCTCCGGCTGGCCGGCATCGTCGAGCCGCCGGGGGGCGGGGTCAAAGAAAGGGGCCGGCAGTCCAGCCCGGGCGGCTACTTGGGGCAGGCCGCGAGGTCCATGGCCGTCTTCGCGGCCATCACGCAGTCCTGGACCGCCTTGGTGCCCTTCTCGGCGCAGTTCTTCGGGCAGGTCTCCGCGAGGGCCTTCTCGATCTCCGCCTTCATCTGCGGCTTCGCATCGGCCGGCAGGCTCTTCATCGTCAGGGCCGTGGCGTGGTCGCAGAGGGCCTTGCAGGCCGCAGCGTCCAGCTCGCCCTTGGTGGGCGGCAGGGGGGCGTCGTCGGCGGGCCGTGTATCGCCCGAGGAGCGCTCGGCGCCGCCCTCGGCCTCCGCGGCGAGCTCCGCGGGCTCGCCGCCCGCTGCAGGATCGCCCTTGGCGGCAGGATCGGCAGCGGCGACCGGCTTGGCCTCCGCGCCCGCGGCC
>CAZEHU010000524.1:2993-3335 GCA_964511605.1 uncultured Myxococcales bacterium | reverse complement strand
CGAGCTGATGCTGGAGGGCCAGCGCGGCCTCGTACTCGAGGAGGCCGAGGTCGCGGGCGACGAGCTCGGGCTGCGCCGAGCTGCCCCTCACCGCGCGATCGCGTGGACCGAGCGTCCTTCGATGGCGTGGGCGGCCTCCATCACGACCTCGGAGAGGGTCGGGTGGGCGTGGATCGTCAGGCCCACGTCGCTCGCGAGGGCGCCGAGCTCGAGGGCGAGCCCCAGCTCCGCGATGAGGTTCGAGGCCTCGGGCCCGACGATCTGGGCCCCGAGCAGGACGTCGCTGTCCCGATCGGCGACCAGGCGGACGAAGCCCTCCGCGGCGTCCCTCGACAGCGCCCG
>CAZEHU010000524.1:0-2983 GCA_964511605.1 uncultured Myxococcales bacterium | reverse complement strand
TTGGCGCCGAAGCCGAAGCGTCCGACGACCACCGCATGCCCGGCAGCCCGTGCCTCCTCCGCCGTCATGCCCACCGAGGCGATCTCCGGGTCCGTGAAGACCACGGCGGGGATAGCGCGGACATCGAAGGCGGAGGGCTGGCCGGCGATCACCTCCGCGGCCACCTCCCCCTCGCGGCTACCCTTGTGGGCGAGCATCGGCTCACCGGCCACATCTCCGACGGCGTAGATATGCGGCAGGCTCGTACGCTGGGCACCGTCGACGGGGACGATTCCCCGCGCGTCGGTCGAGAGGCCGATCACCTCGAGGCCGAGGCCCTCAGTATGGGGCCGGCGGCCGACCGTGAGCAGGATCACGTCCGCGTCGATGACCTCCTTGGAGCCTCCGCTCACGGGCTCGACGTGCACACGAACGCCGCCACCCTTGCGCTTCGTCCACTTCTTCGCGGCCGTAGCCGTGAGCACGCGCCCCCCCGCGGCCTCGAAGCGGCGCTGCACCGGGCGTGCGAGGTCGCCCTCGAATCCAGGCAGGAGGCGATCCATGTACTCGACCACCGTCACCTGGCTGCCGAGGCGCTGCCAGACGCCGCCGAGCTCCATGCCGATGTAGCCACCGCCGATGACCACGATGCGCTCGGGCGCACGGGTCCACGCCAAGGCCTCGGTGGAGCTGACGACCCGCTGGGCGTCGAGCGCGAAGCCGGGCAGCTCCGCGGGGGAGGAGCCCGTGGCGATCACAGCGTTCTGGAAAGCGACGCGGGTGCCCTCGCCCGCCCCGCCCTGAACGGAAAGGGCATTGGGATCCAGAAAGCGTGCATGGCCACGGAGGATGCGTGCGCCGCTGGCCTCGACGAGCTGGCGCACGCCCCCGGTGAGCTTCGCCACGATGCCCTCTTTCCAGGCGATCAGACGCTCGAGGTCCACGCTCACGCCCTGGACGTCGATGCCCATGACCGAGGCGCTGTGGATGTGGTGGAGGCGCTCGGAGGCGCTGATGAGGGCCTTCGAGGGGATACAGCCGACGTTCAGGCACGTCCCCCCGACCTCTCCCTTGTCGACGAGCACGCAGTCGATGCCGAGCTGGCCGAGGCGGATCGCGCAGACGTAGCCGGCCGGGCCAGCGCCGATGACGACGGTATGGGTGGTCAGGGTCTCGGCCACGAGGCCTCCTGGCTGGATCAGTGGGCGGAGCCGGGCACGCCGAAGCGACGCGCCTCGTCGAGCGGGGCCTCGAGGAAGGCAGGGCGCTCGGCGTACACGTCGTCGAAGAGGCTCTCGAGGGGGGGGTGGGGGTCGGCCGCCTCCACCGCGGCGAGCACCGCACGCACCTCGCGCCCGAGGCGCTCCGCCATCGCCTCGGCGGCCGCCTCGTCGAGGTGCCCTTCGGCCAGGAGGAACCTGCGCAGGCGCAGGATCGGGTCTCGCGCCTTCCACGCCTCCGTGACCGACTCGTCGCGGTAGCGGCTGGGATCGTCGGAGGTAGAGTGGGCGCCCATCCGGTAGGTCAGGGCCTCGATGAAGGTCGGTCCG
The DNA here is from genome assembly GCA_964511605.1 of uncultured Myxococcales bacterium. Taxonomy (GTDB): domain Bacteria; phylum Myxococcota_A; class UBA9042; order PHBI01; family JACKFB01; genus CAZEHU01. Next base: position 1,454 of record CAZEHU010000524.1, on the reverse strand, counting down.
CCTCCGGAGCGGGCTCGCCCCACGGCCTCCGCCGTGACCTCATAGACCGCGAGGAGGTCGTTGCCGTCCACCCGCCGCGCCGGCATGCGATAGGCCTTCGCCCGATCCGCGAGGGTCTTCGCCGCCGTCTGGCGTGCGGAGGGCACGCTGATCGCCCACTGGTTGTTCTGGCAGAAGAAGACCACCGGGAGGGTGAAGCGGGCAGCGAGGTCGAGGGCGGTGTGGAAGTCGTTCTCGCTGGTGCAGCCATCGCCCATGTAGCCGATGCAGATCGCCGCGTCCTTGCGGATCTTCATGGCCCAGGCGACGCCCACCGCGTGGGGGAGCTGGGTGCCGATGGGCGAAGAGAGCGTGGCGTAGTGCTGCTCGATGGCCCCGTAGTGGCACGGCATCTGGCGCCCCTTGGTCCGATCGCGGCTGTTGTCGAAGCACTGAGCGATGTAGTCGCCGAGCGGGTAGCCGCGCATCAGGGCGACGCCTCCCTCGCGCAAAGCCGGGAGGATCCAGTCCTCGGGACGGAGCGCCGCGCCGCTCCCGAAGACCGCCGCCTCCTGGCCCGTGGCTGCGCCATAGAAGCCCACGCGCCCGTGGCGCTGGACCGTGAGCATCAGGTCGTCCAGCAAGCGCTGGCGCGCCATCAGCTCGTAGAGCTCCACGAGGCGCCCCGGCGTGAGGCCGGCCGGGATCGCGGCCCCCTCCCCGAGCGCGCCCTCCGGCGTGAGGAGCTGGTGCAGATCGCTCACGATCCGCTGGCCCTCGAGGGGTCCATCAGATCATCTCCAGCATCATGGCCTCGGGATCCTCGAGGAAGGCCTTGATCACCTGGGCGAAGGCGGCGCCCTCATGGCCGTCGATCACCCGATGGTCGAAGCTCAGGCTGAGGTTCATCATGGGCCGGATCACGATCTCGCCGCCGCGGACCACGGCCTGATCCTTCATCTGGTGCACTCCGAGGATCGCCACCTCGGGGTGGTTGATGATCGGGGTCGCCAGCACGCCGCCGAGCTTGCCGAGGCTGGTGATGGTGAAGGTGGAGCCCTTCAGCTCGGTCGGGGCCAGGGTATTGGAGCGAGCGCGCTCGCCGAGCTCCCCGATGGCGCGGGCGAGCTCGATGAGGGTTCGGCGATCCGCATCGGGCACCACCGGCACCACCAGCCCGGCCTCGGTGGCCGCGGCGATGCCGAGGTGGAGGTAGCGCTTGAGGACCAGCTCGCCGGCCTCATCGTCGAGGGATGCGTTCATCTTCGGGAAGCGGCGGAGCGCGAGCAGCGTCGCCTTGGCCACGAAGGGCAGGAAGGTGAGGCGGACCCCCTCGGCCTCCGCGAGGGGCTTGAGCCGGGAGCGCAGCGCCACCAGGTTCGCGCAGTCGATCTCCTCCACGTAGGTGAAGTGGGCGGCGGTGGAGACCGAGCGCGCCATCGTATCGTGGATCGCGCGCCTCAGGCCGCGCAGAC
>CAZEHU010000523.1:1766-3339 GCA_964511605.1 uncultured Myxococcales bacterium | reverse complement strand
CCTGACCAGGACCGCCCTGAAGGAAGATCAGGCCATCACCCGCATCGCTCATTGGGGCGACAGCGCCATCGCCGCCGACGGCATGACCTCCGCGGTCCGCCGCCTGCTCCAGCGCACCTTCGGCGACGCAGGCCACGGCTTCATGCTCGCCGCCTCCGGCTCCGACTGGTACGTGCACAAGGACATCCTGCACGAGACCAAGGCCTTCAAGGCCCTCAAGATCATCGAGGGCTCGTCGAAGGAGGGGATCTACGGCTACGGCGGCGTGCAGGCGCGCGGCTACCTCGGGGCCAAGGCCTGGTACGCCACGATGCCCGAGGGGGACGATCAGCCCAACGGGACCCGCGCCAGCCGCTTCCAGGTCTTCTACCGCAAGGCCCCGAAGCACGGGGAGTTCCGCGTCGATGTCGATCAGGGTGAGGGCCACTACGTGAAGACCGGCACCGTGCCAGGCGAGGATGGCTCCCCCGCCCCCCGCTCCGACGAGGTCTTCACCCTCGAGGTGCCCGACGGCCCCCACGAGTTCCGCGTCCGCGCCCTCAAGGGCGGGCCCGTGCGCCTGTACGGCGCGGTCCTCGAGCGAGAGGGCCCCGGCGTCGTCTACGACGGCCTCGGCCTCGTCGGCGCCCGCTCCTCCCGCCTCCTGAACGCGGACCCCGAGCACTGGCGCCGCCAGCTCGAGCTGCGCCGGCCGGACCTCATGATCATCATGTTCGGTGGCAACACCCTCGTGGACAAGGGCCTCGGCATGAAGCGCTACGAGAGGACCTTCCGCGAGGTGGTCCGCCGCTTCCGCACCGCCCGGCCCGAAGCGAGCTGCCTCGTGATGAGCCCCATCGATCACGGCGAGAAGGCCCGCGGCCGCAAGATCGTCACCGTGCCGATGCTCCTCGACATGATGCCGGTCCAGCGCATGGTGGCCCTCGAGGAGGGCTGCGCCTGGTTCTCCCTCTTCGCGGCCATGGGCGGCGAGGGCTCGATGGGGCGATGGTTCCGCTCCTCCCCACGCCTCGGCTGGGGCGACCTCGCCCACGTCACTCGCGAGGGAGCCAAGGTCCTCGGAGATCTCTGGTTCCGCGCACTCATCGAAGGCCTCGCCGCCCACCTGGAGCCCGTCAGCCCATGAGCCCCCAAGCCCCCCGCCTGGCTTTCGTGGCACCGGACCTCTCCGAACCCCTGTACGCCGGGGAGCGCCGCCTGCGCTTCGAGCTGCTGCGCCGCCCCCTCGGACGCGCCGAGGGCACCGAGCGCTACGATCACGAGGACGACTGCCTCCACCTCGTGGCCCACGTGGGCGCCACCGTCGTCGGCTGTGTCCTCTTCCACCCGGACGGGCAGGGCGGCGGTCGCCTCCTGCAGATGGCGGTGGCCGAGCACCTGCAAGGCCAAGGCGTCGGCCGGCGCCTGGTCGAGGGCCTCGAGCAGAGGGTCCTGGACGCCGGCGGCCGGGAGATCGTGCTCCACGCCCGGGATCACGCCATAGGCTTCTACGAGCGCCTCGGCTACACCTCGTTCGGTGAGCCCTACGAGGAGGTGGGCATCCCCCACCGGAGCATGCGCAAGGTCCTGCGCT
>CAZEHU010000523.1:0-1666 GCA_964511605.1 uncultured Myxococcales bacterium | reverse complement strand
GACATCCAGGACCGCCAGGAGCCCCATGTCCCGCGCCGGGACCTTCACCCCCAACCTCAAGCTGCCCGTCCATCGATGGTTCCGCTACTCGGCGGGCTTCTCGGCGGGGTGGGTGGAGGCCGAGCTCCAGCGGGCCCGCCCGCGGCGCGTGCTCGATCCCTTCGCCGGCTCGGCGACCACCCTCGTGGCATGCCAGCGAGCCGGCCTCCCCTCCGAGGGCTGGGAGGCCCACCCCCTCGTCGTCCGAATCGGCCGGGCCAAGCTGGACTGGGTCGGGGATCCGGTCCCGTTCGAGCGCGTGGCGGCCCGCCTCGCCGAGGCGCCCCCCGCCGGCACCACGACCGGCGCCCCGGATCTGCTCCGGCGGATGTACACGGCCGATAGCCTCGCGGCCCTCATGGGCATGCGGGCCGCGGCCGATGAGCTCCTCGACCTCGAGTCCGCCGCCGGTCGGCTCGCCTGGCTGGCGCTGCTCGCGATCTTGAGGCCCTGCGCCACCGGCGGCACGGCGCCCTGGCAGTACGTCCTGCCGAAGCGCTCCAAGGCGCGGGTGCCCTCTCCCCAGCAGGCCCTCCGTGCTCAGGTGGCCATGATGGTGGAGGATATGGCTGGCAGGCCCGAGGAGCCAGGCGCCGCCTCGCTCCTCGCCCGGGACGCCCGCTCCTCCGAGGACCTCGAGCCCACGGCCGACCTGATGCTCACCTCGCCGCCCTATCCCAACAACTACGACTACGCAGACGCCACACGCCTCGAGCAGACCTTCCTCGGGGAGGTGGAGCGCTGGGCGGATCTCCACCAGGCCACGCGGCGCCACCTCGTCCGCGCCTGCTCCCAGCACATGAGGCGCGGAGAGGCCCCGCTGGACTCCCTCCTCGCCGAAGCCTCGCTCGAGCCGGTGCTGGGCGAGCTCGAGCCTGTGGTCCACCAGCTCGCCGCGCTCCGCGAGGAGCGGGCGGGACGCAAGGCCTACGATCGCATGGTCGCGGCCTACTTCGTCGACATGGCCGCGGTGCTCGGGGCCCTCGCTCGCGCCACGCGATCCGGCGCAGAGCTGGTCTTCGTGCTCGGGGACTCCGCCCCCTACGGTGTGCACGTCCCGGCACCTCGCTGGCTCGCCCGCCTCGGCCAGGCTGCAGGCCTCGAGTCGGAGGGCTTCGAGACCCTCCGCCGGCGCAACGTGAAGTGGAAGAACCGCAAGCATCGTGTGCCCCTCCTCGAGGGGGTGCTGCGACTCCGCAAGGGCTGAGAACGGTCGATCGGCTGGGCCCCGCCGGCCTTTGACATCGCCCTGCGCGGGTGCCTATACGAGCCGCCTACGGAGGCCCGACTCTTGCCGCGATTCTCGATCGTCCAGAGCGCTGCGAGGCCGCGGAGCGAACGGAAGGCGAAGCCGCGATGGCTCAAGGTCCAGGCGCCCCTCGGTCCCGCCGTCGAGCGCATGCGCTCCCGCCTGGAGGGCCTCGATCTTCATACGGTCTGCGAGGAGGCCCAGTGCCCCAACCTGGGGGAGTGCTGGTCCGGAGGCACCGCGACCATCATGCTCATGGGCGGCACCTGCACCCGGGGCTGCCGCTTCTGCCACGTGCTGACCGGCCGGCCCGCACCCCTCGACCCCGACGAGCCCACCAAGGCCGCCCGCGCCGTCGCCCGGATGGACGTGCGCTAT
>CAZEHU010000522.1:0-3339 GCA_964511605.1 uncultured Myxococcales bacterium | reverse complement strand
AGCAGCCTGGGCGGATTCAGGGGGGGAGGACGAAGGCGATCGGGCCGAAGAGCCAGCCTCTACCAGTCCGAGCTGGCACCACCACCCCCGAAGCTGCCGCCTCCTCCGGACCAGTCGCTGCCGGAGGAGCCGCCGCTCGAGGAGCTCGAGGAGGAGCCGGAGGACCACTCCCTGTCCGAGTAGCTGGAGTGGCTCGACGAGCTCGAGCTCGAGCCCCCTCCGCCGCCGCCGGAGCCGGCACCCAGCGCCGCGAGCGAGAAGATGAGCGTGAACAGGGCGTGCATGTGGCCGAGGATCATCAGGTCCTCGACGTCCACGTCCTCCCCGATCAGCGCGGGCATCGTGGCCACCAGCCCGAAGATGAGCCCGACGAAGATCAGGAGGCCCACGAGGAGGCCAGGCCGGCCCACGCCGAAGCCGAGGGCGAGGAAGCCGTGGTTCAGAGCGAAGACCTCGAACCAGGCGAGGCCGACGCCGGCGCCAGGCGCGAGCATCCAGACGAAGAGCGCCGCGAGCCCCATGACACCGAAGGCCGCCAGCGCGCGCTTGCCGGCGCCGGCCGAGCCGACGACGGCGTGCACGACCCAAGCCAGCACCCACGCCAGCACCATCCAGGCCAGGTAGAGGAGGTGCGGCCACGAGGTCGAGCCTTCGTCCTCGAGCGAGCTCACCTCGCCCGCCGGCGCCGGGCCGAGCTCGCCGAGCTGGCTCTCGAGCTCCACCACCGCGGTGAGGAGGGCCCCGAAGTAGTCCGCCTCCTTCAGCTTGGGCCGCAGGCCGTCGAGGATCTGGCGGGCCTCACCATCGGTGAGGTAGGCCTCGAGGCCGTAGCCCACCTCGATGCGGGAGCGTCGATCCGCGATGGCCAGCACCAGGACGAGGCCGTCGTCGCGAGCCTTCGCCCCGCCGCCCCACGCCATGGCCACCTGGTGGGCGTAGTCCTCGATAGGCAGCTCGCCCGTGGTCTTCACCAGCAGCAGGGCGACCTGGGCCGCGTGGGCCTCGCGGAGCTCGACGAGCTCAGCGGCGAGCGCCTCCTCCTCGTAGGCCTCGAGCACATCGGCGAGGTCGGTGACCGGATGGTCGAGGGAGGGGACCTCCCCTCGGGCCGGCAAGCTCACGACCACGGCGCAGAGGAGGAGGGCCGCGAGGCCCGTGGAGCGGGGGAACATGGGAGGGTCGTAGCCCCCCGCCGCCGGCTTGACAAGGGAGCCCCCCCATTGGCTACTGGCCCCTCCCTGGAGCCTCCTGCGCCCGAGCCCCGTGAGCACCACCGCCGAGCCCTTCGGACATCCCGTCGAGCACCTGCTCGCCGAGCTCTCGTGGATCCGCACGGTGGTGGGCGCCTACCTCGACCGCCTGGGCCGTGCCCCCTTCGAGGAGGCCACGCGCAAGGACAAGGTCGGGGGCTTCGCTATCACCAGCGACGAGGCAAGAGCCTTGCTCGCCGATCCCGAGCAGGTGCCTATGCCCGCCGGCGAGGCGGGCCTCCTCCGGGCCCACATCGACCAGCGGGTCGAGGCAACCCGCGCGAGGGGCGAGGTGGAGCTGCCCCTCGATCACCTCGCACGCTCCTTCGAGCTCGACGAGCTCAGCCGCCTCCTCCTCATCCTGCTGATGGGGGCCGAGGTGGAGGAGCCGGTGCGCCGCCTCTACATGTATGCGTGGAATGACTTCACGCGGCGCCACCCCACGGTGGAGTTCCTCCTCTCGCTGCTCCAGCCCTCGACCGTCGGGAGGGCCCTGAACGCCTACGCCTTCTTCTCGAGGGGCCCGCTGTCCCGATGGGGGCTGGTCCAGGTGGACCCGAGCGCCTCGCGGGCACCCTTCCTCGCCCGGACCGTGCACCTGGCGCCGACCGTGGCGGCCTGGTGCCTCGGCGGCGAGGAGCTGGATCCCAGCCTCTCGAGCTGCGCCGAGGTCCTCGGTGCCTCCGGCGCTGCCGGCAGCCTCGTGATGGATCGCAAGGTGCGGGAGCCGATCGATCGGGCCCTCGTGCGCGTCGGGGTGCCGGGGGCGCCCACCGTGGTGCTGATCGGTCCCCAGGGCACCGGCAAGACCAGCCTGATCCGGGAGCACCTGATCACGGAGGGCCGCAGCGTCGTGCACGTCCGTGCCGAGGCCCTCGTCCGGCCGGTCGCCGCGTGCGAGCAGCGCATCCGCGCACTCGAGCGCGACGCCCGCCTGCTGCGCGCGCCCCTAGTGATCGACCTGGCGGACGCCGAGCAGGAGGACCCCGCCCTCATCCCGGCGTGGCGCTCCCTGGCCGAGATCTCGAGCCACCACCCCTTCGGCTGTGTCGTCAGCGCGAGGGACCAGGCCTCCTGGTACGTCAGCCTGCTGGAGCAGGCGGTGGTCAACCACGTCCCGCTGCCCTCCAAGGAGGAGCGCGTCGCGATCTGGGAGCGGGTGATCGAGGAGGCCGGTGCGGACGACCCCTCCGAGTCGGTCATCGAGGCCGCGGCCCGCTATCCCTTGAGCGGTGGCTCCATCGAGCGTGCCGCCACAGCCGCGGTGGCCGCCGCGTCGACGCGCGGCGCCGGGGGCGCCCCCGAGGTGGTGGTGGAGGACGTGGCGGATGCCTGCCGCGCCCAGCTCACCCCTCGGCTCTCGGGGATCGCCCAGCGCATCATCACCACCTTCCAGTGGGAGGACCTCATCCTGACGCCGGAGTCACGACGTCGCCTCGAGGAGATCGTCGGATATGCGCGCTACAAGCAGAAGGTCTTCGAGGAGTGGGGCTACGGCCGCGTCCTGCCTTATGGGCGCGGGCTCTCCGCCCTCTTCGCCGGCCCTCCCGGCACCGGCAAGACCATGGCCGCCGGCATCATCGCCGGAGAGCTGGGCATGGAGCTCTTTCGCATCGATCTGAGCCGCACGGTCTCCAAGTACATCGGGGAGACCGAGAAGAACCTCGGCCGCATCTTCGACGAGGCGGCCCGGAGCCAGTCGGTGCTGCTCTTCGACGAGGCCGACAGCCTCTTCGCCAAGCGCACCGAGGTGAAGAGCTCTGTCGACCGCTACGCCAACCTCGAGGTCAACTACCTCCTGCAGCGCATGGAGGACTTCGAGGGGGTCACCATCCTGACCACCAACTTCGAGGGCAGCCTGGACGAGGCGTTCCGGCGCCGCATCCGCTTCCGGGTGCAGTTCCCGGCCCCCGACCAGGAGACCCGCGAGCGCCTCTGGCGCACGATGATCCCTGACGAGGCCCCGCTCGCCGAGGACATCGAGTGGGACGACCTCGCTTACGAGTACGACCTGACCGGCGGCCACATCAAGAATGCCCTCATCCGCGCGGCCTTCCTCGCCGCGGACCAGGATCGGGGCCTCAAGAAC
>CAZEHU010000521.1:0-3343 GCA_964511605.1 uncultured Myxococcales bacterium | reverse complement strand
GGTAGATACGGGCAGGGGCGCCGACGAAGCTCGGCCCCTTCATCTCCGACCAGTCGATCCACGGTGTCACCGAGGTGTCGACACGATACCCGAGGCCGTGGGCCGCCCGCGCGGTCGAGGTGCCGAAGCCCCAGCGCCCGGCCCGGAACGAGGTGGGGCCGCGGCCCAGGAGCTCGGTGAGCTGATCGGTGTGGCGGCGGAGCTTCTCCCGCTGCAGCGCCTCCGGCAGGCGGAGCAGCATCGTATTCTCGTGCGTCAGCGGCTCGTCGAGGGGGGGGCTGGTCCAGGGATGGAGGTGCGTGCCCACCTCCACATCGCCGGTGGCAGCCAGCTCGGCGAAGAGGCCGGACGCCCAGCCATCCGCGGCCACGAGGTGGGTGATCAGGAAGGTCGGCCGGATGCCCAGCCGGCCAAAGCGCTCCATCAGGGCGGGCACCTCACGGAGGTTCGTGAGGGCCGCGGGCTCCCGGGTCGGCGTCCAGGCATCCGACTCGGTATCGATCGAGACGACGAGCGTGACGGAGCTGCTCATGGTTCGGCCCTCCGCAAGAGGCGGACGTGGCGGCGTAGCCATGCGAGGGCGGCACCGCGACGCTCGGCATCCAGGACGCCGCCGTACCAGACCGCGAGCGCGTAGAGGGCGAAGAGGCCCGTAGCGAGGCCGAGCTGGGCGACGAGGGCCTCGGGGCGGACGAGGAAGTAGGGCACCACAGCAGCGATCCCGTACACGGCGAGGCGCAGGTGGGGAGCCCAGATGTAGCGGACGGGCCAGAGACGCTGCGCGAATATGAGGAGGAGCGCCATGCGCACCGAGAACGCGACCACGGTGGCGATGGCGGCACCCCAGGCGCCGAGCGGAGGGATCAGCAGCCAGTAGAGGAGCACGATGATGCCGACGGCGATCCACGTGGCCCAGGTGGCCCAGAGGGTCTCTTCGGCCACCTGGATGCCCAGCTCGAAGGCTCGGCTCCAGGCGTTGGTGACGTAAGCGAGCACGATGAGCGGCACGAGCCCTGCGGCCGCGTGGTACGCGGGATCGCTCATCACCTCGAGGGTAGGTGTGACAAAGAGGCTCAGGCCCACCGCCAGGCTCACGACCACCACGCTCAGGAAGAGGAAGCCGGTGTCGTAGAGGGGATCGCGCTCCTCGCGGGGCGCCCTCGCCAGCCGGAAGCGCTGGGGATCCCATGCCAGGAAGAAGGGGACCGGCCCCAGGTACACCAGCACGAATCCGAACTGATACGCGAGGCTGTAGACCCCGGTCACCGCGAGGCCTTGGGCGGCGACCAGGAAGTAGCGGTCGGCGTAGGTGAGCACGAACTGGCCGGCCTCGGTGATGCGATAGGGAAGGCCGTAGCGGAGGAGATCCCACGCGGCGGTCCGGCTCAGGGGGAAGCCCGACCACCTCAGGAGGTAGATCATCAGGGGCGCGCCGAGCACCAGGTAGGTGGCGAGGGTCGAGATGACGATGCCTCTCACCCCCCACTCGAGCCCTACGACGAAGACGATGTTCAGGGTGAGCTGGAGCACCAGGCGGGCGACGCTGATCACCGTATAGAGCATCGAGCGCTGGTGGTGCTGCATCAGCACGGTGGGCACGAAGAGGGCCGGCTCGAGGAGGAAGCTGGTGGCGGCGATCATCACCAGCACGTCGTAGGCGGGATTCTCGAGGACGGCGCGCGCGATCCAGTCCGCGGAGGCGAACAGGGCGAGGGCTCCGAGCAGGTTGAAGATCGTCGCCATGCCCCATGCGGCGACGAAGACGGCGCGCTCCTCGCGTGGATCGTCGGTCTTGGTAGCGAAGCGGAGGATGCCGGCGGTCAGCCCCGCCGCGAGCAGGATCTCCGCTACGTCCAGGCTCATCTGCAGGAGGTGGAGCGTCGCGTAGTCCTCGGGGATGAGGTAGCGGGTGTAGATCGGCAGCATGATGAGGCCGGCCGCCCGCTGGGCGATGAAGCCGACCCCATAGACGATGGCGTCGCGCCCGAGGCGCTGGACGCTCGTCGCATCCGCTCCGCCCTCGGCCGTGCCCCGCTCCTCGACCTCATGCTCAGGTGCCGACATCGCGCGGCGACTGTACGATGGCGCCGCCTGCAGGCCCACCGGAGGCGCTCTCCCCCGTGATCTTCAGCTCGCTGACGTTCGTGGTGTTCTACGCCATCGTGCTGGGGCTGTACGTGAAGCTCGACGCCGATCGCTCGCGGCGGCGCCTCCTGCTCGTAGGCAGCTACGTCTTCTACGGCTGGTGGGACTGGCGCTTCTGCTTCCTCATCGGCGCCTCGAGCCTGTGGTCCTGGTACTGGGGCAACCGCCTGGCGGACGCGGAGGATGAGCGCAGCCGCAAGCGACTCCTCGTGGTCGGGCTCGCGGGCGATCTCGGCTCCCTCGGGTTCTTCAAGTACGCCAACTTCTTCCTGGCGAGCGCGCGGGCCGCCCTCGGGGTCGGCCCTGGGGGCGCCCTGGACATCGTGCTGCCGGTGGGCATCAGCTTCTTCACCTTCCAGTCGATGAGCTACACGGTGGACCTGTACCGGCGGAAGCTCGAGCCCTGCCGGGAGGTGGAGCGCTTCCTGCTCTTCGTGAGCTTCTTTCCGCAGCTCGTGGCGGGGCCGATCGTGCGGGCCTCGGAGTTCCTGCCCCAGCTCGATCGTCGCATCGGCACGACGCGCGCCGACGTGGTGGCAGGGCTGCAGATCTTCCTGGTGGGCCTCTTCCAGAAGATCGTGATCGCGGACAACCTGAGCCTCTGGGTCGACCCGGTCTTCGCGGATCCGGGGCGCTGGCACGTGGCGACCTTGTGGGGCGGGCTCGTGGCCTACGCGCTCCAGATCCTCTGCGACTTCTCCGGCTACTCCCTGATGGCGATCGGCATCGCGCGCACCCTGGGCTTCGAGCTCCCCGAGAACTTCCGCATGCCCTACCTCGCCACGTCGATCACGGACTTCTGGCGTCGCTGGCATATGAGCCTGAGCCGCTGGCTGCGCGACTACCTCTACATCTCCCTTGGCGGCAACCGCCGCGGCAAGGTGCGGACGGACATCAACCTCTTGTTGACCATGCTGCTGGGGGGGCTCTGGCATGGCGCGGGCTGGAACTTCGTGCTCTGGGGGGGCGCCCACGGGGTCGGCCTCTTGGTCCACAAGCGCTGGCGGCGCCTGGTGCCGGAGCCGGCCGCCGGATCCACGGCGGCCGCGGCGAGGACGCTCTTCGCCTGGAGCATCACCCTCCTGTTTGCGGTCCTCCTCTGGGTGCCCTTCCGCTGCCAGAGCTTTGCGGATACGCAGATCTACCTCAGCGGCCTCTTCGTGCCGCGGGACGGGCTCCTGTGGCTCCACACCCCGAG
>CAZEHU010000520.1:0-3349 GCA_964511605.1 uncultured Myxococcales bacterium | reverse complement strand
CAGTGGGAGCCCCGCCAGCTCGAGATCACGGACGTGAAGTCGAGCCGTAGCTGGTCATACGCGCCCGGCGGCTGAGATCGGCGCCACGCCGCCCACGAGCACCTTCGTCGATCGGGGCGGGACCTTTACGGACGTGGTCCGCCTTCGGGAGGACGGCACGGTCGAGGTCCAGAAGGTGCCCTCCGACGTCGCGGTCGTCGGGGAGCTGTCCCGGGGACGGCTGACCTTCGGAACCACCGCCGCGACCAACGCGCTCCTCGAGCGGAAGGGCGTACGCACCCTGCTCTTGGTCAGCGCGGGCTTTCGCGACCTCGTCCACCTCGGAGATGGCAGCCGCCCCTCCTTGTTCGAGCCCGCAGAGCCCTGGCCGCCGCCCCTGTGCGGGGAGCTCGTGGCGGAGATCCCGGGCCGCCTCGACGACCAGGGCCATGAGCTCGAGCCCCCCTCTCTGCCGGAGGAGGTGGTGGCGATCGCGCTGGCCGAAGAGGTCGAGAGCGTGGCGATCGCCCTGCTGCACGGCGCCCAGGACGGCGGCTCCCATGAGCGCCTCGTCGCGGAGGCCTTGCGGGCCGCGCTCGAGGCCGCGGGGCGCTCGGTCCACATCGCCCTCGGCCACGAGGTCTCCCCGGAGCGTGGCTACCTCGCGCGCATCGAGACGACCCTGGTGGACGCTGCCATCACGCCAGTGCTCACCGGCGCCATGGGCAGGGACCGCATCCCCGAGGGGGCCCTGGCCATGCGGTCGGACGGCAGCACTTGCCCGGCGTCGACCCTGCGGGCGCCCGACGCGATCCTCAGCGGTCCGGCAGGGGGCGTCCTCGCTGTGGAGGCGATCGCACGCCAGGCCGGATTCGAGAGCGCCGTCGGGCTCGACATGGGCGGCACCTCCACCGACGTCTGCCGAGTGGACGTGGGGCACCTGCCGCGACGCGAGGGGGCCGTCCGCGTGGCGGGCGTCCGCTTGAGCCGCCCGATGTTGGAGGTGGAGACCATCGCGGCCGGGGGGGGCTCGATCCTGAGCTCCGACGGCCTCCGCCTCGAGGTGGGCCCCGCCTCCGCCGGCGCCCACCCGGGCCCCCAGTGCTACGGGCGCGGCGGCCCCCCGACCCTGACCGACGCTGCTCTGGCCGAGGGCCTCGTCGACGCCGATGCGTTCTGTCCGCCGCTCGATGCGTCCGCGGTGCACCTGCCGGGGGACGCCGCCGACTTCCTCGACATCGCCCGCGAGGCCATGGCCCAGGCGGTGCGTCGAATCGCGATCGCGCGCGGCGTCGATGTCCGGGGCCATGCCCTGGTGAGCTATGGAGGCGCCGCCGGCCAGCACGCCGCGGCGGTCGCCCGGCGGCTCGGCATCCGCACGGTCCTGATCCACCCCTGTGCCTCGGTCCTCTCCGCGTGGGGCCAGGCGATGGCACGGCGCGAGGAGACCGCCGTGCGCGCGATCTGGCGGCCCCTCGAGGAGTCCTTCGCGGAGCTCGAGGGCCTGTGTGAGGCGCTGGAGGCCAGGCTCCCAGCGTGGCCGGAGGTGGTGCGCACGGTCGAGCTCCGACACCAGGGCACCGATCACGGCGTCGAGGTGCCGGCCTCCGGCGATCTCGACGGGTTGGTGGCGGCCTTCGATGCCGAGCATCGCCGCCGCTTCGGCTTCGCACGCCCAGGCGCGGCCCTCGAGGTCGTGAACGTGCGGGTGCGGGTGCGAGCCGAGGCCCCGCCGCTCCCTTCCCTCGGGGTGGATCCCTGGGGCATCGGCGAGACCCTCGTCGAGGGCCCGGCGCGGCTCAGCTCCCCGACCACCTCGGTGGTGGTGCCGGAGGGCTGGCGCGCTCGGCTGGAGCGGGGCCTCCTCCGCCTCGACGAGGCCGCCCCACGGGACGCCCCGCGCCCGCTGGAGCGAACTCCCTATGCGGTGGAGCTCTGGGGCCGACGCTTCATGGCGGTCGCCGAGGAAGCCGGCGAGGTCCTACGGCGTCTTGCTCGCTCCGTGAACATCCGCGAGCGCCTCGACTTGTCCTGCGCGATCTTCGATGGCCGCGGCCGGCTGGTGGCCAACGCCCCCCACATCCCCGTGCACCTGGGCGCGATGGGCGAGACGGTGCGGGATCTGATGGCCCACGTCCCGGCTCCAGAGCCCGGGCAGGCCTGGCTCACCAACGATCCCTCCGCCGGCGGCTCGCACCTGCCGGACCTCACGGTGATCACCGCCGTCGATGCCGGGCGTGAGGGGCTCTGGTTCGTCGCCTCTAGAGGGCACCACGTGGACGTCGGGGGGCTGACGCCCGGCTCCATGCCGCCCCACGCCGAGAGCCTCGAGGAGGAGGGCTTCGTGCTGCGGCACCTCCCCCTCCTGGACGAGGGCCGGATGCGCCCGGATCTGGCCGGCCACCTCCGGGGCTGTCGTGAGCCGGAGACGGTGATCGCGGACCTCGAGGCCCAGATCGCAGCCAACCACCACGCCGCCGCAGGCCTCCGGGGCCTGGGACCGCCGGCGCTGATCAGCACGTGGATGGTCCACCTCTTCGATGTGGCCTCGGAGGCCACCGCACACCTCCTGTCCGGGCTGCGCCCCGGCCGGGCCGTCGACCACATCGGCGGCGTACCCCTGGCGCTGGCGATCGACGTGCAGGACGGGCTGTTGCATGTGGACCTCGCGGCCACCGGGGGGCCCCATCGGGGCAACCTCAACGCCCCGAGGGCTGTGCTCCGCGCCGCGCTCCTCTATGGCCTCCGTGTGCTGGTCGGACGCGACATCCCCCTGAACGAGGGCACCCTGGAGCGTGTGCGGCTCCGAGCGCCCTCCCCCTCGATCGTGGCGCCCCCCGAGGGGGCCGCGGTGGCCGGCGGCAACGTGGAGACCAGCCAGCGCCTCGTGGACCTCTTCCTGCGGGCGGCGGCCTCGCGGGCCGGATCGCAAGGGACCATGAACAACCTCACCCTGGGCGGCTCCGGCCCGCCTGCGTGGTCGGTGTACGAGACGATCGCCGGCGGCCTCGGCGCCTCCGGAGGGGGGCCCGGTACCTCCGGCGTGCAGGTCCACATGACCAATACCCGGGCGACGGATCCCGAGGTGCTCGAGGCCAGGCTGCCGCTGCGCCTCCGCAGCTTCGGCTATCGCTCTGGATCCGGGGGACACGGTGTGCACGCGGGCGGCGAGGGCGTGATACGCGAGCTCGAGGTGCTCGCTCGAGCCACCGCCTCGCTGCTCGCAACCCGGAGGAGCAGGGGCGCTCCCGGCCTGTGCGGCGGGACTGCAGGCGCTCCAGGGCGCGACAGCCTGATGCGGGGAGGCATGTGGGAGCCGTGGAGCGGCGCGCCGGTAACCCTGGCGCCGGGCGATCGGGTCCGCATCGAG
>CAZEHU010000519.1:0-3355 GCA_964511605.1 uncultured Myxococcales bacterium | reverse complement strand
CGTAGCTGCCATCCGAGGGCTGGGGCTCGGTTCCGGCGAAGACCCGATCGACGCGGTAGCTCAGCCCCTCGAAGGAAGCGAGGCAGCGGCGGCGACTGCCTGGACCGTCCACCTCCTCGCAGGTGGGCTCGTCTACCCAGGAGAAGCTGCGTCCGGCGATGTCCTCGGCCACCGCGAGGCTCTCCTCGTGCAGGCTCTGCGTCGTGAAGCGGAGGGCGCCCGCCACCTCCTCTGGCGCCACCGCTGCTGCGGCGAGGAGCGGCTGGTGGTCCACCTCCTCTGCCTCCACGAAGGAGCCGAGGGGCGCGCCCTCTGCGTCGCCCCAGGAGCGGAGGACCACCACGCCGTGGAGGGCCGCAGGGCGGAGGGTCACGAGCGGGCGAATCAGGATCGTCTCGTCGTCCGGCTGCTTGTAGATCACCGGCACGAGGGCGGGGGGCTCGGCGCCGAGATCCCAGAGCTGCACACGCTCCTTGGCCGCCTCGCCCACGCTCTCGAGGCTCGCCAGCGCACCGTCGAAGCGCAGGATCAGGTCGGCGGAGGTGCCCCAGCCATCGAGGCTCGCGAGGGCGAGCCAGGTCTCGCGCAGCATGGGCATCAGGGGCTCGAGCCAGGGGGCCTCGCCGAGCTCGATCCGCCGGCCGCTGACGGTGGAGGGATCTTCGACGGTCCAGCGATCGTCGGGGAAGGAGGCCGGGCCGTAGGGGGTGAGGTCGACCCGGAGCCGAACGCCGGGCTCGGGCTCGGGGGCTGCCGGCTCAAGGCCGTCGGACCCGCCCGCCGCCGGCTCGGCCGCGTCCGCGCCGAGCGCCCCATCGGGGAGCGTATCGGCCTCCGGCTCGGGCGCCGTCGTGCTGCTGCCGCAGGCCGAGAGCCCGAGGAGGGTCCCGGAGAGAGCGAGGGGGAGGAGGGCCTTGGAGATCTGGAGGGGGTGCACGGGCGGGATGGTACTGGCCAGAGGCCCTGGGGGCCACGGGCTTTCCTCGGGGCGCGCGGGCCTGCTCCGATCCGGAACAGGGGGCCGCGCACGTGCTCCGTCGCGGCACGCGGCGCTCGCGGACACGATCCGCGAATGCCCGCAATTACAGCACGTTGCGGCGGCATCGGCGCGTGGCACGGCTATTGATCTCTCCCTCCGACGCGGAAGCGACCGGAGGTGCTGAGATGACGCCCGCCCCCTTGACCCACCCGAGACCCACCACGACCGAGGCCCAGGACGATGTGCTCGCTCACTACGAGCTCGTCCAGGCCATCGCCTACAAGATGGTCCGACGCCTGCCGAGCTGGGTGAGCGTCGACGAGCTCATCAGCGATGGCGTGATGGGCCTGATGAAGGCCCTCGAGGGCTTCCGGGCCGAGCATGGCTTGAGCTTCGAGAGCTACGCCAGCATCCGCATCCGCGGGGCCATCCTGGACAGCCTGCGCAAGCACGACTTCGTGCCCCGGAGCGTGCGCCGCCGAGCCGGCGCGATCGACGAAGCCCGCGCCGAGCTGAGGCGCGCTCAGGACACCGAGCCCACCCCCGCGGAGATCGCCGCGCACCTGGGCATCGAGGTCGACGAGTACCACGACATGCGCCGCCACTCGCAGATCCGGCGGACCGTCTCGCTGGACGCCCCGGCCTTCGCCGACGAGGGCGCGGCCCCGCTCGTCGAGCGGCTCCAGGGCCACCACGTGGACGCCGAGGAGGTCGTGCACCACCGCCAGCTCCTCGAGCGTATCCCGGAGCTGGTGGGGCTCTTGCCGGAGCCCGAGCAGACCGTGATCCGCCGCTACTATCTGGAGGGCGCCCTGCTCAAGGAGATCGGCCTCGAGCTGGGGGTCACCGAGTCCCGCGCCTGCCAGCTCCACGGCAAGGCGATCAAGAAGCTCCGCGTGCTGATGCAGCAGTCGCTGACGCTGCACTGAGAGCGCCCGTTCGACAACGACCCGCCCTCCCAGATCCGCGCGGGCCGAAGTCGGCGGGGCGGAGCCGTGCCGACCAGGCTCGCGATGGTGCATGCCCTTCCAGTACCGGAGGGGCCGCATCGCGGGCTGTGATCAGCGACGACCACACCGGCCGGCCCGGAGGTCGGGTCGGCGGGCCGCCCTTGGAATCCCGGACCCCTCCCCCCATGTTGCGGCGACCATGCTCACGCCCCACACCCTCTCGCTCGCCCTCCTCCTACCCCTCGCTGCCCCGCAGGACGCCCCCCTCCCACGGGATCTAGGGCTGCCCGAGGCCGGCGGGAGGGTCCTGATGGCGCTGCCGCGAGGAGCGCCCACGGCGTGGCGGAAGCATCCCCCGCGCGCCCACGTGCTCGATCCCGGCCGCTTCGTGCTGGTGGACGAGCGGGCCGGGCGGCTCTACCTCTCGGTGCCGGCCCAGGACCTCCTCCAGGGGCTCGGCCGTGCCAGCACCACGCCCCTGCCGGGCTGCGGACTGGTGATCGTGAGGGATGCCGATCCAGAGGGGGGCGAGCCCTTCGAGGTGCTGGGCCTCGATCGATCCGCGGAGCGCCTGCGGCCCCTGTGGCAGCGCGCGCCGTCCCCGGGAGAGAGGGTCGAGCTGGCCGGGTGCTGGGAGGAGGCGGTGGTGCTCCTCGCCACCCGGCGAGGCGGCAAGGCGGAGCTGATCTTCCTCCGCGCCGGAGAGGCTCCCGAGGCGCGCGACCTCGACCTCCGTGGGGGGACCGTCCAGGCCTTGCCGAGCTCGCTCCGCGGCCCTCGCATGCTGGTCCTTCTTCCGCGCCCTGCCACCGCCCAGGCGCCGGCCCGGAAGGCCGCGGGACCCTCGGGGACCTCCGAGGAGACCCCGCCGCCGGTCCCGCCGTCGACTCCGCCTCCGACCCCGCCGCCGGCCCTACCGAGAGCAAGCGCTGCGGTGTACGACCTCGAGGGTGGCGCCTGGAGGGACCTCGGGGCGGTGCTCGGCGGCTGGCCCGCCAGCGATGAAGCGACGCTAGGCCTGCGCTGGGTGCGCCCCGGCACCTCGAGCGAGGCTCTGGCCGATCGCCCGTGTCTGCACGGCGTGGTGGAGGATACCGAAGCCATCGTCGCGGCGCCCTGCCCTGCCCTGCCGGCGGCCAGCGACCCGGCGGGGAGGGGACGCGACTCACTCGGGGAGGGGACGCCGCTCGCCGATTGACGCCCGCGGTGGGGGCCTCGGTCCTGGCGGCGGGCTGCTCGATGAACGCGGCCAGTCACGCGCCACGGCTGTCCCCAGGGCCCGCGCCCGACCCGCAGCGCATCACGGCTGCGCCGACTCCATCAGGATCTTGGCGAAGAAGAGCGACGGGTGCTGATAGGGTTCCCCGACCACCCACTCGATCCGGTTCCATGAAGGTGGCTGAAATTCGGGAGAATTTCGGCCCCA
>CAZEHU010000518.1:0-3362 GCA_964511605.1 uncultured Myxococcales bacterium | reverse complement strand
ACTCCGAAATCGGCGACGTGTTGAGCTTCTGGGGCGGCCTCCTCAAGGGCGACGAGCTCCTCACCAAGGAGGCGGGCCTCTTCAAGCTGCTCACCTTTGGCATGCAGATGTGCCTCATCCTGGTGACCGGCCACGCCCTCGCCTCGAGCCGCCCCATGCAGGGCCTCATCGATCGCATCGCACGGGTGCCCCGCTCGTCGGGCCAGGCCATCGTGCTGACCGCGCTCGCCGCGATGTCCACCGCCCTGGTGAACTGGGGCCTCGGCCTCATCGTCGGTGCGCTCCTCGCACGCGAGATCGCCCTCGCTTCGAAGCGCAAGGGCCTTCGCGTGCACTACCCGCTGCTCGGCGCGGCGGGCTACACCGGAATGATGATCTGGCACGGTGGCCTCAGCGGGTCCGCTCCCCTCAAGGTCACGCAGACCAAGGACCTCGTGGAGATCCTGGGCCACGGCGATGTGATCCCCATCGGCCTCGACCAGACCCTCTTCAGCCCGCTGAACCTGGGCCTGAACGCCCTCCTGCTCGTGGTGGTACCCCTCCTGCTCGTGGTGATGAGCCCGCCCGACGAGGAGCTCGTCGAGGTGGATCCAGATCGCCTCCCCGGCCTCCCGGACACGGATCCGGAGGGCAACCCCGCCACTCCGGCAGCACGCCTCGAGCGCTCCCGGCTGCTCGCCTGGTCCATCAGCCTCCTGGCAGGTTGGTACCTCCTCCGCTACCTGGGGCGGATTGGCGTCGCCAAGCTCGACCTCAACGGGATCAACCTGATCTTCCTCGCCCTCGGGCTGGCCATGCACGGCTCGCTCCAAGCCTACGGCCGCGCGGTCGCCGACGGCACCCGGAGCTGCGCCGGCATCATCCTCCAGTTCCCTTTCTACGCCGGCATCATGGGGGTGATGGCCCTGAGCGGCCTCATGGAGGACCTCGCCCGCGCGGTCAGCGAGGTCGCCACCGAGACCACCTTCGGATCGCTCACCTTCCTCGCGGCCGGGGTCGTCAACCTCTTCGTACCCTCCGGGGGCGGCCAGTGGGCGATCCAGGGTCCCTTGGTCCTCCAGACCGCCGATCACCTTGGCGTGGAGCACGGCAAGGCGGTGCTGGCCCTGGCCTACGGCGATGAGTGGACCAACATGCTCCAGCCCTTCTGGGCGCTGCCCCTCCTGGGCATCACCGGCCTCGCCGCGAGGGACCTCATCGGCTACACCGCTGCGGTGATGCTGTGCACGGCGCCGATCTTCCTCCTCGCCCTGACCCTCGTGTGACGGAGCCCCGCATGAATGCTCACCTCCTCCTCGCTTTCCTGCTCGGCGTCCTCACGGCCCTCTCCGGCACCGCTCTCGCGGAGAGCGAGCCCAGCTCGGTCGTGGCCACACTGACCCATGTCGACACCACGCTCCGTCGGACCGCCCCCCACGGCAAGGCCTCCGTTACCCTCCTGGGGCAGGGCGAGCGCGCTTTCCTCGGCATCCTGGAGATCGCGCCAGGCGCCAAGGTGCCGACCCACCGTGACGGCACCGAGGAGTACATCCACATCCTCGAGGGCGGCGGGACGATGACCCTCGACGGCAAGCGCCGCGAGGTCTCCCGAGGCCATACGATCTTCATGCCCGCGCGCGCCGAGGTCTCCTATGAAAACGGCGAGGCGCGCACCCGCGCGATCCAGGTCTTCGCAGGCCCGGGTCCGGCCGCGAAGTACGACGCATGGCGCGCACGCGCCGAACCCAGGGTCACCCCCTGGTAGCCAGCCACGCCCGCCAGTCGCCGTCCGGCACGCGTGGCCGCTCGCTCCGGCCCCGGCCGAGGGCGGTGACGACGTAGGCCCATGCTGCCTGTCCGTCCTCGAGCTCGATCGACTCGCGCCGGTAGTGGTGCGGAGTCCCCTCGTAGCGATCGAGAGATTGGAGGGCAGCCGCCGGGACTCGATAGACCTCCCCGAGCACCATGCCCTGTCCGGCGGTCTCGAGGCCGGGGTACCACCCGAGATCCACGAGGCGGTAGCCCGCGGCCGTGCGCGCAGATCCGACGAGCACGGCAGCCCCCGCGCTCGACAGGAGGTGGTGGGCTGGGAGCCCCGACATCAGCGAGCCGTAGACGAAGAGGCGCACGGGATCCTCGACCGGCCCTGCTGACATCCTCACCTCTCTCGGACGATGATGCGCCGATGCTCCTCGAAGCCGAGCGCTTGTCCAAGAGCTACCGGGTCGCCGACAAGGAGCCAGGCTTCCGCGGCACCCTGAGGCACTTCCTCCGGCGGCGAACCCGCGCCATCGAGGCGGTGCGCGAGGTGAGCTTCGCTATCGAGCCAGGGGAGGTGGTGGGATTCCTCGGGCCCAACGGGGCGGGCAAGACCACCACCCTCAAGATGCTGAGCGGCCTGATCCATCCCTCCGGCGGCCAGTGCCGGGTCGCCGGGCACGTGCCCTTCTCTCGGCATCGGGCCTTCCTCGAGGCCATCACCCTCGTCATGGGCCAGAAGCAGCAGCTCATCTGGGACCTCCCGGTCCTCGACTCTCTGCGCATCAACGCCGCCGTCTACCGCATCGACGATCGGGAGCGGGATCGACGGACCGCCGAGATCGCCGAGATGCTCGGACTCTCCGAGGAGCTCACCCAGCCAGTCCGCAAGCTCAGCCTGGGACAGCGCATGAAAGCGGAGCTCCTCGCTTCGCTCCTCCACCGACCCTCGATCCTCTTCCTCGACGAGCCCACCTTGGGCCTCGACGTCAACGCCCAGGCGGCCGTGCGCCGCTTCCTGGAGGACTACAACCAGCGCTACGGCGCCACGGTCCTCCTCACCAGCCACTACATGGCGGACATCCAGGCGCTCTGCCGGCGTGTCCTCCTCATCCACGAAGGTCGGCTCATCTACGACGGGGACCTCAGCGAGCTCCTCGCTCGCTTCGCGCCCTTCCGGGAGGTGGTGGTGGAGCTCGCCCGCCCCGCCCCGCGCGAGACCCTCGAGCCCTTCGGCACCATCGAGTGCCTCGAGGGCGTGTCCGTGCGCTGGCTCGTCGATCGGGCCCACCTCACCGAGACCGTCGGCCGCCTGCTCGCGGAGCTGGAGGTCGTGGACCTCAGCGTCCACGATCCACCCGTCGAAGAGGTGATCGGCCGCATCTTCTCCGGCTCCAAGGTCCCGGTCGGCGACCCCACATGAGCCTCTGGGCCCGCTGCCGGGCGATCCTCGCCACCTGGTACGCGGCGATGGTCGCCTACCGCGCCGAGCTCGTCCTCTGGGCCCTCGCTGGCTCCTTCCCCTTCATCATGATGGGGGTGTGGATGCGGGCCGGGGGCTCCGGCCACTTCGAGGGCGAGCCCCTCGACTTCGCCCGCTACTTCCTCGCGGTCTTCCTGGCTCG
>CAZEHU010000517.1:0-3363 GCA_964511605.1 uncultured Myxococcales bacterium | reverse complement strand
CGGGCCGAGGCGCCACCTGGCCCGGCGGGCTCGGCGCGGGTACCGGAGGGACCACCGGCGGGAGCTCGGGCCCCGCCGCCCAAGCGGGCGCCACGGCCGCCATGACCACCAACGCGATGCCGGTCCCCAAGGAGCCCTCTGAGGGGCGCCTGAGCCGACCTCCGGTGCATGGGACCCTCACGGCCGATGCTCTGGATCGATGGCGTGGAGCTGCTTGACCAGGGCCCCGACCCGATCGAGGGCCTCCCTCATGCGCTCGTCGGCCGCGGCCGAGGGGGCGAAGCGCGCGAAGTCCGCGTTCTCCAGCTCCACCACCAAGGCGTCGATCAGCGCGTCTGGGTAGCCGGCCTCCGCCATCCCTCGGCGGAGCTCGTCATGGGTCATGCCGCTCGCCGGCAGGTTGGCCCTCTCGTCGAGGTAGGCGAGCAGGACGCGGCTCACCTGCCCGTAGAAGTCCTTCACGAGGCCGCCGCGCGCCGTCTCCTCCGCGAGCTTGATGCGCTTGCGGGCGTTGCCCATGGCGCTCCGCGAACGGCGCCCCACCCGATCCCGCGAGGCGAGGCGCTGCTGGAGGTGGCGCCCCTCGATACCGAGCCAGAGCCCGAAGGGCAGCACCATCAAGGCCCAGAAGATCGGCGTGCCCTGGAGCTGCCCCACCGGCTGGCCCCCGACGCGATGCTCGGAGATCTGCGGCCCGATGTCCTCGCCCCCCAGGACCGGCGTCGCCAGCACATCGCTGACGGGCCGCCCGCTGACGATCAGCGCCACCCCTGGCGCCTTCAGGGTGCGATAGCTCCCCTTGTCCGGATCGAAGGAGGACAACACGACCCGCGGCGTCACCAGCGCCCCCGGCTCCCGCGCGCTCAGAAGCCACTGCCAGACGCGCCGGCCGTGCATGCCGCTTCCGTCCTTCTGCACGATGTCCTCGCCGCCCCCCGGCAGCGCCTGGATGTCCCAGACCTCCGCGCCCTCGAGGATCGGCGCCTTGACCCCCACCAGGTTGCCGCTGCCGCTCACCACCGCCTCGAGCACCATACGCTCCGAGGTGGTGACCCGCGCCGGCTCCCCGCCGCTCGCGTCCCGCAGCGAGGCCTGCAGGCTGAACGTGCCGATATTGCCGTCCCGGTAGGTCTCGGGCCGTCCCGCCTCCGGGAGCGGCACGATCTGGATCTCGAAGGGCTCCGATCGCAGCGTGTAGCGCTTCTGCCGGAAGAAGTCCCCGGCCTTGATGCGCACCGTCATCGGGTCGATGAGCACCTCGCCGGCCTCGAGGCCCGTCAGCATCTGCACCGCCTGCGGCACCATGCGGAAGGCCCGCCCGGCGAGCCTCCGATCCACCACCCGCGGCTCTGCCCCGGCGGGCGTCAGGTCCTCGGCCAGCACCCCCTCGAGCTTCGGGCGATCGAGCACCTCCGCCTGTTGGACGCTGGTCTCTCTCCGGAACCAGAGCTCCCAGCTCACCGGGAAGGGCTCTCCGACGTAGTAGCGCGAGCGCGGCGCCGAGGCGTGCAGGAAGAAGTGCTGGCCCGCCTTGCGCTGCCGATTGCGGGCGTCCTCCGGCGAGACCTTCGGGGGCGCCTTGACCTGGTGGACGAGCACCTGGATCGGTCGCGAGCGTGCGACCACCTGCCCGCCCCGCAGGAGCTGCACGGACCCGATGGTCAGCGTGCCCGCCCGCTTCGGCGTGAGCTCCAGGTTCAGCACCTGCTCCTTGGACATCTTGCCGTTGACGATCTGGATGCGCTGGGAGCTCCCTTGCCCCGAGATCACGAAGCCATCGAGCTCCGGCTCCGTCCTCTGATCGAAGCTCCCCTTCATGGTGATGGTCGCCTCGAGCACATCGTCCATGGTCATGGACTGTCGATCGACCTCCACCTCCACTCCCGCCGCCTGGGCACGCGCCGGCTCCGCGCCCGCTGCGACCACGACTAGCAGCGCGGAGACCGCGAATCCCATTCGGGCGAGCGGTACGGTCGCCGCTCGGGTGATGCGGGCGATCACCAGTCCTTCTCCGGCGGATTCAGGGCGAGGGGAGATGTCCGGGCGCGCTGCAGCGCCTCCAGATTCTCGGGGTTGTGATCCAGGTCGTCCAGGGCGTCCTCGAGGGGCGTCTGCTCCTCCTTCGGCTCCGGCTCCGGCTTCGTCTCCTGCTGGTCGGCGTGGTCCTCCTGGTCCTCGGGGGGCTGCTCCTCCTGGTCCTGCTCCTCGTCCTCCTGCTCCTTCGGCTCCTCTCCCTCGTCCTCTGGCTCCTGGTCCTCGCCCTCTTCGCCCTGATCGCCACCCCCGCCCTGGGGGCTGTCGAGGCGCAGGAGGTAGAAGTTCTCGACCTCCTCCCCGGAGCCGATCACCCGCAGCGCGTAGCGCGTCGGCACCTGAACGGGGGGCAGCGCCAGGCTCTCACCGTTGGCTCCATTGCCGCTCGGGGCCGCCCGGGTGATCTCCTCCTGGCCCAGGTCGTCGAAGAGCACGAGATCGAGATCCCCCTTGTCGTGCTCGAAGACCGCGCTCACCACGGTCGGCTTCTCGGGGTCGGCGTCCACCTGGATCCAGTCCACATCCCCGGGACAGATGCGGAGGAGCGCCTGAGGCGGTCCCTGGGCCTGCGGCGCGCCGCCGGGCGCACCACCGCCGCCCTGAGGCGGCAGAAGCGGCGCCGCCGAGGCCGCGTCGTCGTTATCCTCGAGCCCATCGTCTCCGTCCGGGCAGGGCGGGACCACCTGGGCGAGGACCTGGTAGCGCGCCTCGAGGTCAGCGTCGCCGGTCACCTCGAGGAGGTAGGTCCCCTCCCCCGGGGTCAGCAGCGTCACCACGCGGGCCTCCCCGGCAGGCGCGCCCTGGCCGAGCAGCGCTCCACCCGGGCCGTAGATCGCGATGGCGATGGGCGGCGGCGGGGGCGGCGCTCCCTCTGGTCGCTCCTCGTCCCCTTCGTCTTCCTCGCTCTCGCTCTCATCGGGCGCGAGCTGCACATAGGCGAAGAGGCTCTCCCCCTCGGCGAGCGTCACGGCGTACCAGTCCGGGTCGAGCGGGCAGATCTTCAGCCCATCGGTGGCTCCGGGGGTCAGCATGCTCGCGGCGCGGGGGGAGTCGTTGT
The DNA here is from genome assembly GCA_964511605.1 of uncultured Myxococcales bacterium. Lineage (GTDB taxonomy): Bacteria > Myxococcota_A > UBA9042 > PHBI01 > JACKFB01 > CAZEHU01. Next base: position 272 of record CAZEHU010000517.1, on the reverse strand, counting down.
CCTCGAGGTGATCCTCGGTGCGCTCACACGCCGGCCGCACCTCCAGGTCGAGGCCGTAGCTGGACTCGATGCCGTCGTGCTCCATCACCCGCAGCAGCACCCGCCCCGCGCCCTCGGCGGCGAGAGTGAAGCGATCGCCGGGCTCGCCCTCCGGCGCGAGCTGCCGGGTGCCGCTGGCGTCGAAGACCGCCAGGCTCACCCGCCCGGCCTCCTCCGAGAGCACCAGCGAGCCCTCGACCCGATCCCCAGCCTCGAGGTCCAGCGCCAGCCAG
>CAZEHU010000516.1:0-3373 GCA_964511605.1 uncultured Myxococcales bacterium | reverse complement strand
GAGGTCGGTGGTGCAGGCCTTGCAGTGATCGGCCGAGGAGCCAGGCGCCGCCTCGCACGTGCCGGCCGGCGGCACCACATACTTGCCGAGGTTCAGCACCTTGCCCCGCAAGATGGCGCCCGGGGCTGGCTCCCCCATCGGGGGACCGGGTCCGCCGGGGGCGTCGTCGTTGGGCTTCAGGTAGATCGTGACGTTCGTCGCGTCGAAGTCGGCGATCGAGTACGCCGTGAAGCCTTCGGCCACCGCGGTCACCGCCAGCGGTCCGTCGAGCCACGGTTCGGACAGGGAGACCTGGCCTGCGTCGTTGGTGAAGCCGCTGAGGCCCGCGCCCTCGAGGGTGCGGGCGAGCACCCAGGCGCCCGGCAGGTCGCCGATGCCGTGGGTGCCCCGGACGGTCACGTGCACCACCCCGTCGGCGGGGGGGCCCCAGGTCCCCCCATAACCGCTCCGGGGATCGTAGGCGGTCACCGCACCCTCGAGCAGCACCTCCTCGCCTCCCTCGAGCACCACGGCGTCGTGGGGGCCGATGTCGAGGCGCGGGCTCCGCACAAAGAGCTGACCCGGCGAGCCGAGGCCGATGGGCTCCGCGATCTGGCCCCCGATGAGGACCACGGTGTCCTCGGTGTAGCCATCCCCCACCACCTCGAGCCAGGTGCCGCCCGGGGTGCCGATGATGCTCGGGGCGACGAGCCCGAGCTTCAGGGTGCCATCGCTGAAGGTGAAGCCCCCCTCGAGCTCGCCCTCCTCCGCGTCGCTGAGGATGCGCACGTCCGCGGCGCCGGCCGCGCCCGCCGGGCTGATGGCGGTCAAGAGGCTGCCCGACTCCACCACCACATCCGTGGCCTCGAGCGCCCCGACCCACAGGCGACTGTCGGCCGCGAAGCCAGCGCCCTCCACCACCACGGGGGTGCCGCCGCTCGAGGGCCCAACGGCCGGCGCGATGCTGTCCACCTCGACCGGGGAGGCCCCGAGGTACTGGTAGGTCTCCGGCACGACCACCTCGGTCCACGGAGACCTCACGGTGATGGGCGCGGCTCCTGGGTCGCCGGGCGGCGCGACGACGACGACGCGCTGCTCGTCCGCCGCCACCTCGACGATCTCGGCCTCGAGCTCCCCGAAGAGCACCTCGACGCCGTATTGGGTGCCGAGGCAGGAGATCGTCACCTCCGTGCCCCCGATCGCAGGACCTGCCGAGGGCTCGAGGTGGGTGCAGGCGAGCACGTAGGGATCGGCCGCTTCGTCGTGCCATGCCCAGGCCGCGGGGGCGTGGGCCTCTCCCCAGGCCGTCAGCACCTCGACGTCCACCACGGCGCCGGGCGGTCCGGTGGGCGCGAGCACGTCGACCCAGGCGCCCTCCTGATCTTCGTCGAGAGGCAGGGCCTCCGCGCCCACGAAGAGCACGTCGGCCTCCGGTCCGAGGCCGACGCCGAGCAGGCGGACGAGGGTTCCGCCGCCGGCGGGCCCCTTCAGGGGGCTCAGGCCCGTGAGCTCCGGCTCGGCGTGGAAGCGATAGCCCTCGATGAGCACCGAGGTCTTCCCTGCGGACACGACGTGGACGTCGGCCGGGCCGTGCTCACCGGAGGGCGTGAGGCCGGTGAGCGTGTGGGCATCCACCCTCTCTTGCAGGAGGCCTGGCTGTCCCCCGATGTAGAAGCGGGCGTCGTCCGCGAAGCCGGAGCCTACGACCGTCACCGGCTCGCCCCCCTGGGCGGAGCCCTCCGAGGGGGTGGCGCCGCCCACCTGGAGATCGGCGACGTAGCGGAAGGCGGCCTCGAGGACCACCTCGGGCTCCCCGAACGCCTCGAAGGGGCGCTGCACCACCAGATCGACGAAGCCGGGGGCCTGCGGGGGGGCGACGAAGAGCAGGGGGGAGCCGCTGGCGACGAAGGGATCGAGCACGGGAGAGGGCCCGAGCAGCACGGCCATGCCGTCGACGAAGCCTGTGCCGCTGACCTTGACGAAGGTGCCGCCCTCGACCGGGCCGGTCGGGGGATCGACGGAGAGGAGGAGGAGGTCGTCCTGGGCGGGGTCGAAGCCGCCCGCCCCGCCCGCTTCGGGGGGGCCATCCGGAGATCGAGCGGCGCGGCCTCCGGGATCGGCGAGAGGATCGGAGGCACGCTCTCGGAGCTCGTCCTCGATCGCCTCCTCGACGAGCTCCTCGGCGAGCTTCTTGGCGCAGCCTGTCGTGCCGGGCGCGAGGCTGAGCGCCACCACGAGAGGCACAACGGTCGCCCTTACAGCGGAGATCACGGCGATCGGCATGTGGGTGGCTGGCTTCACGTCGTCCCCCGATCCCCATTCGCGGGCTTCGGCCGGTCCGTGTCAATGGACGAGTCCCCTCGAAGCTTCAGCGAAGGGGTTCGATTCTGCTACCCTCGCCGCCATGATCGCCCGACCCTCTTGTCCTCGACCCGGCACGGCGACGCACGGAGGTCGAGCCGGAGCTCGCACGCTCCCGCTCGCGCTCGCCGGCGCGGTGGCGGTGATGGGCCTCGCGCTTCCCTGGGGGTGCTCGGGCGAGGAGGGGGGCTTTGTGGCCGGGGCGGACGTGCAGCTCGACTTCTCGCCGAAGGTGGTCGACTTCCTCGCCCTCCCGGTGGGCGAGACCGCCACCCGCACCATCGATGTCTGGCACGCGGGGGATGGAGGCGTGCTCCGCCTCCGCGACGCGCGCCTCGAGACCGAGAGCGGGGATCTGGCCCTCGAGGGGGAGGCGGAGGCCGACCTCGCGCCCGGCGAGCACGCCCTGTTCACGCTTCGCTACACCCCCGAGAGCGAGGCTGCCGATACGGGCCTCTTCGTGGTCGATCACAACCTGGTGCAGCGGCCGCCCGTCGAGGTGATCGTGGGCAGCCCCGGGCAGGTCGCCACCCTCACCGTCGAGCCCTCGATCGTGGACTTCGGCGTGATCCCGGTCGGACAGACCGCGACTCGGAGCGTGACGCCCCGGGCCCTCGGAGCGACGGCGCTCGAGGTACTCGATGTCCAGCTCGAGGGAGATACGGATGGGGACTACGAGCTCGAGCTGCCCGATGGTCCCCTCGCCCCGATCCCGCCAGGGGGCGAGCTCTCGCTGCCCCTCCGCTACGTGCCGACCGGCTGGGACGCCGATGAGGCCCTCCTCCGCGTCCTGGCCACCGGGACGAGCCCGGAGATCGCCATCCCTGTCGTGGGCCGGGAGCAGGGGCCGGTCATCGCCGCTGTGCCCGCGGCCGTGGGCTTCGGACCGGTCGCCACGGGGGAGACCAGCCTCGCGGACCTCAAGCTGACGAATGCGGGCGCTCTGCCCCTGATCATCGAGAGCGTGGCGCTGGCCGAGGACGCCGACGAGGCGCTGATCCTGCATGGGCCAGCGCCCGACGCGCTGCCGATC
>CAZEHU010000515.1:0-3378 GCA_964511605.1 uncultured Myxococcales bacterium | reverse complement strand
CTGGGTCCGGGTCCGGACCCGAGGGGGGCGCGCCGGTGCAGATGCCGGACTTGCAGCCATCGCCGAGCGTCCAGGGGCAGCCATCGGAGCAGGGGGTGCCCTCGGTCACGTGGAGGGCCTCACAGGTCTGGGCCGGCGCGTTGCAGATCGGCACCGCGCAGGCGGTGGCGGGGGGGCAGTCCTCGTGGCCCTCGCAGCAGCCCTCGAGGCCGGACTCCGCCACGCACTCGCCGCCGATGCAGTAGCCCCCCTCCACGCAGGGGCCGGTCTGGCAAGGCTTGCCCTCGAGGGCGGGCGCGGCGACGCAGCCGCCGGTGGTGGGATCGCAGGCGCCCTCGATGCAGCCGGCCGCGCTGTCGGGGCACGCCTTCGCTTCGTATTGGCAGCCCAGCTCGAGATCGCAGAGGTCCGTGGTGCAAGCATCGTCGTCGCCGCACTGGGCGTCGTGGGTGCAGCGGCCGCCGTAGGTCCCGCGCTTCGGTGTGGCCACTGGGCTCGTGGCATCCCAAGCGGCGATCTGCTCGCTGGCCCAGGACTCCTCATCCTCCTGCCAGGGCCCCTCGAGGTGTGCGGCCTCCTCTGCGCTCGGTGCGGTCACCACGTGCGCGCTCCACGGGATCGGCTGCCCCTCCGCCTCGGACCACCACCATCGACGGCGCGCCGTATAGGTCAGGCGCTCCTCACGCAGCGCGGCCTTGCGGTCGAGCACCTCGGCCCAGCGGGCCTCGTCGAAGAGCCCCATCAGGCCGGCGCGGGTGCGCAGCCGATCTTCGGACTCCGCGGCCACGGCCGACTCGACCAGGGCCCCGAGGAAGTGGGTGCCGAGGGTGCGGGCATGGTGGCTGACCCCGTCGCCCTCGGTGGTGGAGGTCAACAGGAGGGCGGATCGGCCAGCCTCGCCACCGAAGACCCCCTCGAAGGCGGCGTGGGCGGCGCCGGAGCCTGGGGCCGAGAGCACCACCACCACGAAGCCGGCGTCGCACTGATCCCGCAGGTGGCCGGCGAGCTCCGCGTAGGCCAGCAAGGCCTCGTCGCAGGCCTCGTCGAGCCCCCCCGCACCCTCACAGTGCCAGTGGCTGGCCATCAGGGCGGCGGTGGCGCCCGGGCCGGTCGTGCCGTGGCCGCTCGCGACGAAGAAGAAGGTATCGGCGGCCCCGAGGCCGGCGCAGTGGGAGGTGATCGCCTCCAGGGTCGCCGACGCGCCGCCGGGGGTGTGGGCCACCTTCACGTCGGGGCCGAGGACTCCGAGCGCCTGGGTCAGCTTCACGCCCTGGTTCGCGTCCGCCACCACCTGCGCATCCGCGGTGGTCTTCAGGACCAGCGCCCTGCGGGAGCCAGCGTCCTCCTCGGTGCTCAGGCCCGCCCGCCTCGTCGCGAGGGTGCCGAGCTCCTCGGATCCCGGCTCGTGGTGGACGAGCAGGGGATCGTGGGCGTCGGTGCTGTAGGCCCAGATGCGCCCATCGACGATGGGCGGCCAGCGCTCCTCGCGCTCCGAGGTGGCCAGGGTCTCCGCGTCCACCAGCAGCCACTGGAGGGGGTGGCCGAGGCCCGCGTGGGGCTCCTCGTCGACCACCACAAGGAAGGCATCTCGCGCGAGGGTATCGGTGGGGGCCGAGGCGTCGAAGGTGGCCAGGGTGGAGCCGGCCTCGACCCTCTCCGGCAGCATGTAGACGTGGGTGAAGGCCTTGGCGTCGATCTCGAGCTCCAGGGTCGAGAGCGCCACCGCCGCGGCCGCGGCGTAGGCGGGATCCCCCGGCTCGGAGACCTCCGGGCTGACCTCCTCGTCCTCGATCTCCGGCGCCGCCTCCTCGGACGTCGCTTTGGAGCCGCCACAACCTACGAGCAGCACGAGGGCTGCGAGCGTCGGGGCGAGCCGCCGCCCGCGCTGGAGCTTCCGGGCCATCAGCGGCCTCCCTGGGGACCGGTCGACAGTACCGATGGGCCTTCGAGCCGGTCAATGACACGATGGGGCCGTGAGCGCCGTCCTCTTCAGCGCGCGAGGCCTCGTGGTGGTCGTCGGTGAGCGCATCCTCGTCCGGGGGCTGGACCTCCGCCTGGCCCAGGGCGAGGCCCTTCAGCTCCGCGCTCCCTCCGGCGCCGGCAAGACCACCCTCCTCCGAGCGCTGGCGGGCCTCCTGCCCCTCGCGGGGGGCACGATCTCCCTCGGGGGTCGGCCGGCGGGGGAGGGGGGCTGGCCGGCCTGGAGGCGGCGGGTGATCTACGTTGCCCAGGAGCCGGCCTTCGTCGACGCCACGGTCGGGGAGGTCCTCGCTCGCCCCTTCTCCTTCGCCAGCGCCCGGACCCCACTCGATGAGGACGCGGCCAGGGCGCTGCTGGCTCGCCTCGCGCTCCACGGCGAGGTGTGGACCCAGCGCGCCCGCAGCCTCTCCGGGGGCGAGGGGCGGAGGGTCTCCCTCGCTCGTGCGCTGCTCTGCGAGCCCGAGCTCCTCCTCCTCGACGAGCCCACCGCGGGGCTCGACGAGGACGCCGCTGCCCGCGTCCTCGAGGCGGTGCGAGGGCGCTCCGTGATCGTCGCCAGCCACGATGGGCCGATCGCGGCTGTCCTCGGAGCGAGGGTCGTCGAGCTGCCGTTGGGGAGCCGATGAGCAGCGCCGACCCTACCGTGGGCGCCATCGCCCTCGACGCCCTCGATGTGGCTCTCGCGGGCGGGCTGGTGCTCGTCGCGGGCGTCGTGAGCGTGGCCCTGCGCCTCGGGCTGATGAAGAAGATCGCCCTCGCGAGCGTGCGCACGGTCGTCCAGCTCCTCCTCCTCGGCTGGATCCTGGAGTGGGTCTTCGATCTCGACGCCCCGCTGCCGGTGACGGCGGTCGCGGCGTTCATGGTGCTCGCCGCGGGTCATGCGGCGGCCCGGCGCGTCGATCGCACCTTCGGCGGCGCGACCGCGGACGCGATCCTCACCCTCCTCCTCGTCGGCACCGTGACCACCGCGGTGGTGACCGGCGCTGTCATCGGCGTCGAGCCCTGGTTCGACCCGCAATACCTGCTGCCGATCCTGGGCATGATCCTCGGCAATACCCTCACCGGGGTCTCCCTCTGTCTCGACGCTTTCCTCTTGGCCTTGGGCGAGCGGGGGGCGATCATCGAGGCCGACCTGGCCCTCGGGGCGACCCGCTGGGAGGCGGCGAGGCGGCCGCTGGCGGCTGCTGTTCGCCGAGGGATGATCCCGATCCTGAACTCGATGACGGTCGTGGGCCTCGTCAGCCTGCCGGGCATGATGACCGGCCAGATCCTGGCAGGGGCCGATCCCTTGGACGCGGTGCTCTACCAGATCGTCGTGATGTTCATGCTCTGCGCGTCCTGTGCCCTCGGGGCCCTGGGGGTCGCCGGGCTCGCTTTCCGTCGCCTCTTCGACGAGGC
>CAZEHU010000514.1:0-3379 GCA_964511605.1 uncultured Myxococcales bacterium | reverse complement strand
CTCACCACCGGCCGTTCCCTCCTCGAGCGGGTGCTCGACGCCCACGCCGGCAAGGTCCGGCGCCTGGCCGATGCGGGAGACTATCGCTACATGCGCGGCCTCTACCCGTGGGATCCGGAGGCCGAGGACGGCTTCGTCTTCGTCGGCGACGAGGTCGTCGCGCGGGCCGTCAGCCCCCGGACGAAGATCCTGGCGGCCCGGCGGATGGCGGCTCGGGCCGACCTGCAGGCCGTCGGCTACGCGGGCGCCCTCTTCGGCCTGCTCGAGGGACGCCCGGCCCGGACGACCGACGAGCTCCTCGCCAGCGGGGTCCTGAGCGTCGCCGACCTCCAGCACGCCGACGGCACCGACATCGAGCGTGACGAGCGTGGGGCTCACTCCTCTCGCTGGGGGCGGGTCGACGCCATGACGCCCCTCGGGCAGATGGAGCTCGATACGGTGACCCTCCAGGAGAAGCAGGCCTACGAGCGCTTCCGGAGCACCTACCAGAGCTACTGGCGGCGCTACATCGATCCCATCGCCGCCCGCCTCCGCCTCGAGCAAGGGGGCCGGAGCCTCCGGGTGGACGCACGCATGCTGCCGCTCATCGATGCCTCCGAGTACGACGACCTCATCGAGCTCGTCGGGCGCGCGCGGGTGGGCTCGCCGGACCTGGGCGAGGCCGGCGCCGCCTGGACCTTCGCGGTCGGGGACGAGGCCCGCCTGCGTCGAGAGCTCGATACGATGGGCCACCTGCTCGGCATCCAGCAGGGGATCAGCGGCTGGCTCGGCGACTGGGTGGCCCTCGGCACCACGAGCCGCAGCGGCCTCTGGGACCTCCTCCTCCTGTCCGGCGAGCTTCCAGAGCTCCGCACCCCCGGCGAGCGGCCGCGCCATCGGGACGAGGCGACCCTCTTCTCGGCCCTCGGCCGCGCCCCCATCTGGGCCGCCGCCGAGGTCTCGAACCCGCTCTCGCTCGCGGCGACCCTGGGTGCCCTCAAGGCCTTCGTCTCCACGGCCGCCGCGGACCTCGTGCGGTGGGAGCCGGCCGGCACCTACCGGGAGGTCCAGATCATCCGGGTCGGCCCCGGCCCCGCGGCCATCGAGGAGGCTGGCACCGCCGACTTCGCTATCCACTATGCGATCCCGGCCTCTACGCTGGTCGTCGCCGCCGATCGAGGCACCCTGGAGGAGGTGATCGACATGATCCTCGAGGGAAGGGGGCCATCCTCGCAGGTCCCGGCCGGGGCCGAGGGGGAGGTGGCCCTGCAAGCAGCCCACAGGATGCAGACCGAGGTGCGTCTCCACGTCGATCCCTCGCGACCGTGGCTCGGGCGCAGCGCCGCGGCCGTGCTCGAGGCCGAGGCCCGCCGCGCGGCCCTCCGCGCGTTCCGGGACGTGGAGATCCTCTCGTATGCCTTCGGCGCTCGCGGCAGCGACGCCCAGGCCGCGGGCCTCCTCGGCTACGTGCCCGCGTCGGCCGCCGGTGGCTCGCTCGACCTGGACGCTGCGGGCAAGGGACGGCACAGCGTCTTCGGCACCGCTCGCGAGCCCCACTTCCCCGACCTGCCCCGCGCGGACTCGCCGCTCACGCGCCTCGTCGCGGAGCTGCGTGGCCTGTCGGCCGGCCTCGCTTTCGAGGGTGAGGGTCGCTCCCGCGCCCTGCGCGTGCAGCTCGAGTGGCGCCGCGCTCGTTGAGCGGCCCTGGCTGCGCTGCCCTCCCTCCCCCGTGCCTGGAGATCCCATGAACCCTCCCAGCGCCCTCCGCCTGCCGCCGCTCGGCGCCCTCCTCATCGGCGGGGCCCTCCTCGCTGGCCCTATTGCCGCCCAGGCCGCGCCCGAGCCCGCTTCGGCTCCCAAGCGCGCCGAGCCCGTCTCCCACGAGCAGGCGCTGCTCCAGGGCCTGCAGCTCGTCGAGGCGGGGGACTTCGAGGGCTGGATCGGCGCCTGGTGCAGCGTCGAGAAGCTCTGCGTGAGCCCGGTCGCCATCAAGAGCCTCAAGGCCTACAACCTCAAGTCGCTCCAGCGCCTGCTCCAGAACCCGAAGACCTCCTGTCTCAAAGGAGCGAAGAAGGACTCCGTGACGATCACTCGCACCGATGGCAGTGAGAAAGGGGGGGAGGTGCGGGTCTTCATCCAGTGCTCGCCGGAGGGCATGCCCCGCCCCTTCCACCTCGAGAAGGAGGCGAAGGGTTGGAGGTTCACGCGGATCTGAGCTTATCCCAGACTGCGCCCATGGGTCCCCGCCCCCTCTTCGACGCCACCTTCCGGGTCCTGGCCGCCTGGCCGGGGCTCGCGGGGCGGAGCGTGCGGCCGCTGAGCGGCGGTCTCATCAACACCAGCTTCGTCGTCGAAGAGAGGGGGCAGCCCCTTGCCGTGCTCCAGCGCCTGAACCCGATCTTCGGCGCCGAGGTGCACCTCGACATCGAGGCGATCACCCAGCACCTGGTGCTCCGCGAGGTGCCGACCCCCCGACTGATCCCGACGGTTCAGGGTGCGCCCTGGCACGAAGACGCCGAAGGAGGGGTCTGGCGAGCGCTCACCTGGGTCCCGGGCCACACGGTCCATCGCCTCGCGGATCCCGCAATGGCCCGGGAGGCCGGCGCCGCCGTCGGCCGCTGGCACGCGGCCACAGCGGACCTCGAGCATGCCTTCCACTTCACACGCCCCGGCGCCCACGACACCCCTGCCCACATGGAGCGGGCACGGGCCGCTCTCGGCGCCTACCCCGGCCACCGTCTCCGGGACGCGGTCGCTCCCGTCATCGAGGGCATCCTCGAGGGCTGGCGCACCTGGGAGGGACGCCTCGACCTTCCGCCCCGCATCGTGCACGGCGACCTCAAGGTCTCGAACCTCCGCTTCGACGACGAGGGCCGCGCCCTCGCCCTCATCGATCTCGACACCGTGTCCTCCCAGCCCCTCGACGTGGAGCTCGGCGACGCCTGGCGGAGCTGGTGCAATCGCGCCGGCGAGGACGAGCCGGAGGCCGACCTCGACCTCGCCCTCCTCGAGGCCGCCATCGCCGGCTACCTCTCCACCCATCCCCTCCCCCCCTCCCTCCGCGAGGCCCTAGGCGGCGCCCTCGAGCGCATCGCCCTCGAGCTCGCCGCCCGCTTCGCCCTCGACGCCCTCGAGGAGCGCTACTTCGGCTGGAGCGAGTCCATCGCCCCCACCCGCGGGGAGCACAACCTCCTCCGAGCCCAGGGCCAGCTCTCCCTGGCGCGCGCTGCGCGCGCTGCCCGAGCCGGGATCGACCGCACCCTGCGCTGATGTTGCCCCCGCTCCCACGGTAGGCGGGGAGGCCTGTCAGGGCCCCGCCGCACTACACGGCAAGGAGCCGTACCAGTTCCACTCGGTTGCGGCGCCCGTCTCGTGGGCGTGCCAGCAGCCGTGGTCGGGC
>CAZEHU010000513.1:0-3388 GCA_964511605.1 uncultured Myxococcales bacterium | reverse complement strand
AGGGAGCAGGAGGAGGGGGGCGAGGGGCACGGCTCAGAGGGCCTCCACCTCGACCTCGAGGTAGTGGCGCAGCGCCTTGGCGAAGCGGGCGATGTGGTAGCCGTCGAAGCAGCGATGATCGAAGGTGCCGCCGAGCCTCAGCATGGGCCGCGCCACCACCGCTCCATGCTCGTCGACAACGGGTCGCTGCTGGACCGCGCCCACGGTGATCACGATGGGGGGGCCGCCGATCGGGAAGAGGGGCGCGAAGGCCGTATCGACGCCCAACATCCCCACCGAGGTGACCAGGGCCGAGCCGAAGGGATCGCGCGGCAGCCCCATCCACTTCAGGTTCAGGTTCAGGTGGACCTGGAGGAAGTGGACGAAGAGCAATAGGGGGCGCATCAGGAGGCGCGGCGTGGCGGCGATCCGCTTCTTGGAGTCCCGGAGCTCTGGATCCTGGTTCGCGCGGACCTTGGCGACCCGCTCCTTGAACTCGGTGGCCATCGCGCCGAGCGCCTTGCCGTCGGCCTCGCGCAGCTTGATGCCGCTGAGATCGGTCCCGCCGATCTCCCCGTCCTGGGCGGGCAGCGCCACCTGCACGAAGACATCGACGTGTTCGCGACGCCAGATGCGGCCCATGCGCGGCACGACGTTGAGATCCGGCATCGAGGCGATCGCCAGCGCCACCGCGCGAGCGACCACGTGGGTCCATGTGACCCGGACGCCGCTGGCCCGCAGCTCGTCCACGCGGGCGCCAGCGCGCTCCATGTCGAAGTCGAGGAAGCCATAGATCGTCGGGTCACCGGGCGAGCGCCACGAGCCCATCGCCATGCGGCGGAAGGAGGACTCGACGGCCGGGCCGGCCAGGGTGATGTTCGGCATCCTGGGAGTATCGCAGAAGCTACGGGCCTAGCACAGGACGCGAGGGCGTCATCGCGTCGACCCCCCCGCGCCTTGCTGGGGGCGTGGGCGGCTGCTACGAGGGGCGTCCGCCAGGAGGTTGGACGTGGACGGGAGCGTGGGCCGTGCCCTGCCGCTGGTCTTGGTCGCGAGCGCCTGCGGGGGCGCGACAGGGCAGGTGACGCCGGTGAAGCAGGGTGGAGAGGCCAGGGAGAGGGAGAGGATGGAGGCGGGCGACGCGGCTGCCTCGATGCGGCCCCCCTCGGTCTGGGAGAGCGCCGCCGAGCTCGAGGCCTGGTGCGCCCGAGCCCTGGCGGGCGCCGGAGTCGCGAAGCGGGAGCTCTACGCTCACATGGCCGGCGGCGACGCGCCGGCCGAGGCGACCGTGCTCGAGCCCTTCCATCGTATGCTGGTCTCCCTGGACGACGCGGAGGGCTGGGCCTCGCTCCTCTTCTCGGTTCACCCCGACGAGGCCGTGCGCCAGGCGGCCCAGAGCTGCCAGGAGAAGGTGGCGGCGTTCAAGAGCGACGTGAACCTGGATCGTACGCTCTACGAGGCCTTCGCCGGGCTGCCCCTCGACGGCCTCGATGAGCACACGCGGCGCTTCGCCTCCAAGCAGCTCGAGGCCTTCGAGCTCTCGGGCGTCGACAAGGACGAAGCGACGCGGACCCGCCTGGGCGAGATCGACGAGGAGATCGTTCGCCTCGGCCAGCGGTACGGCAAGAACATCCGCGAGGACGTGCGGGAGCTGGTGCTCGACGGACCCGAGGCCCTCGCCGGGCTGCCCGAGGACTACATCGCGGCCCACCCGCCGGGTCCGGACGGGAAGATCCACATCACCACCGACTACCCGGACTTCTTCCCGATCCAGAGCTACTCCCCGGACGCGAAGCTGCGCCGGGATCTCTACGCCCTGTTCGGCGCCCGGGCCTGGCCGAAGAACCAGAAGCTGCTCGCGCGCCTCCTCGAGCTCCGGGCGGAGTACGCCTCGATCATCGGCTACCCCACCTGGGCGAGCTACCACGCGGTCGACAAGATGGTCGGCTCCGCGGACGTGGTGCGGACCTTCATCGCCGACGTGGCCAGGTCCGCGCGTCCCCGCATGGAGCGCGACCTCGCCGCGGTGCTGGAGGCCAAGCGCAAGGACGATCCCGAGGCCAAGCGGGTCGAGGTGTGGGATCGCTTCTACTACGTGGGCAAGGTGCGCGAGGCCCGCTTCGACTTCGACAGCCGCGAGGTGCGGCCGTACTTCCCCTTCGAGGCCGTCCTCCAGGGCATCCTGGATCTCTACGGTGAGCTCTTCGAGCTGCGCTTCGAGCGGGACGATGGCGCCCCGGTCTGGCATCCCTCCGTCAGCGCTTGGGTGATGTTCAAGGGGGAGGAGAGGCTCGGCCGCTTCTACCTCGACATGCACCCGCGCGAGGGCAAGTACAAGCACGCCGCGATGTTCCCGATCCTCACGGGCACGAGCGGCGAGCGGGATCCGATGGCCTCCCTGGTCTGCAACCTCCCTGATCCCTCCGATGGGGACGGCAAGGCGCTCCTCGAGCATAGCGATGTGGTGACCTTCTTCCACGAGTTCGGCCACCTCATCCACCACCTGCTCAGCCGTGGCGCGCGCTGGATCCCGCTGACCGGCATCCACGTGGAGTGGGACTTCGTCGAGGCTCCGAGCCAGATCCTCGAGGAGTGGGCCTGGGATCCGGCCGTGCTCGCCCGCTTCGCCCGCCACGTCGAGACCGGCGAGCCGATCGCCGCCGAGACCGTCGCCCGGATGCGCGAAGCGGAGGAGTTCGGCAAGGGCGTGCACGTGATGCGGCAGGTCTTCTACGCCGCCTTCAGCTTCCTGTTGCACGATCGGGAAGCGAAGGGCCTCGATCTCGACGCCTTCACCGACGAGATCTACCGGGACTACAGCCCCTACCCCCGGGTGCCGGGCGGCAAGGTCTTCGCCAACTTCGGCCACCTCGTCGGCTACAGCTCGATGTACTACACGTACCAATGGTCCCTCGCGATCGCGAAGGATCTCTTCACCCGCTTCGAGTCGGCGCCCGGCGGCCTGCTCGACCGGGAGACCGCGCAGGCCTACCGGGACTGGATCCTCGTGCCCGGCGGCACCGTGGATCCCGACACGCTCGTTGAGGGCTTCCTGGGCCGGCCCCGAAACCTCGAGGCCTACAAGGCCTGGCTCGAGCGAGAGTAGATCTGCGAGTCAACAATGAGCCCCTCGCGAAAATGGGCCGTGTGGGATCGCCAGGAGGCTGGGCCGCCTCGGCCAGGCGAAGCCGGTTTCAGGGGGCGAGTGATATCGGGGATGTCGGGAGTCCTCCTGGAAGGCCGAGGGGGCCCAGGATCGGCAGCGAGCGCGCGCCCGTCGCGAGGCGGACAAGCGCGGCTTCACAACGGACTCGGGCAGGACGACCCAGATCTTGTCGGACGGCGACGAGGCTCTGGAGCGCTCCTCGCTCCGCCCCTTCGAGGGCCCGATCGACCGCCCCGCCCTCGC
>CAZEHU010000512.1:0-3397 GCA_964511605.1 uncultured Myxococcales bacterium | reverse complement strand
CAGCTCGAGCTCCCTTTCCTCTTCACCGAGCGCTTCGACCGCGCCGCCCTCGAGGCGCTCGCCGGCGTCGTCCGGCGCCACGCGCCTGCGCCCACCGCGACGGGCCAGGAGATCGCTGCACCATGAGCCCAAGCCATCGCTACCCCGGACCCTCGGACACGGGGCTGCCTCCGGTCCTCGAGGATCCGCCGCTGACCTACTCGAGCTACCTCAAGGTGCCCGAGCTGCTCTCTCTGCAGGAGCCCCTGAGCCGGCCCGAGCATCACGACGAGATGCTCTTCATCCTCATCCACCAGGTCTACGAGCTCTGGTTCAAGCAGCTCCTGCACGAGGTGGATGCCGCCGTGCGGGCGATCGAGGCCGACCGGGTGCTGCGGGTCCACAAGATCTTCAAGCGGGTCACCGCCATCCAGCGGGTGCTCGTCGAGCAGCTCCAGGTGCTCGAGACCATGACCCCGCAGGACTTCGAGGTCTTCCGCTCCCGCTTGAACCCGGCGAGCGGCTTCCAGTCGATGCAGTTCCGGGCGGTCGAGATCTCGAGCGGTCTCAAGGATCCTCGTTACCTCGCATTCCATCGCTACGCGCCCGAGGCCCACGGAGAGCTCGAGCGGCGGATGGCCGCCCCCACCATCTGGGATGCCTTCGTGGCGCTGCTCGGCCGCCGGGGCTTTGGCGTGGGACCGGAGGCCCCCGAGCCGGACAGCGAGGCCTCCCAGGAGCTGATCGCGGCCCTCCGCACGCTCTACACCGAGGCCGAGGACCACTACGACCTGTACCTGACCGCGGAGCTCCTCGTGGACTACGACGAGCTCTTCCAGATCTGGCGCTTCTGCCACGTGAAGATGGTGGAGCGGACCATCGGCGCCAAGATGGGCACCGGCGGCTCGTCGGGCGCGCGCTACCTCCGCGGCACCCTGTCCAAGCGCTTCTTCCCGGAGCTCTGGGAGGTCCGGAGCGAGCTGGGCGGGGACTGGGGCGCCGCCGTGGGGAGGGGCTCGTGAGCGGGGCGCCGCCCACGATCCACGAGCATCGCCTCGGCAATGGCCTCCAAGTCCTGGTCTGGGAGGAGCGGCGCGCGCCGGTCTTCGCGTGGCAGACCTGGTTCGGTGTCGGCAGCCGCCACGAGCAGCCCGGGCGGACGGGGCTCGCGCACCTCTTCGAGCACCTGATGTTCAAAGCGACCGAGACGCGAGCGGAGGGGGAGTACGACCGCATCCTCGAGGAGCGGGGCGCCGATACCAACGCCGCCACCTGGGTCGACTGGACCTACTACAAGGTGCGGGCGCCCTCGGACTGCGTCGCGCTGGTGGCGGAGCTCGAGGCCGATCGTATGGAGCACCTCCGCCTCGACGACGACCAGCTCGAGAGCGAGCGCGAGGTGGTGGTCAACGAGCGCCTCCTGCGGGTCGACAACGATCCCGACGGCTTCCTGTACGAGCGCCTGTACGCCCTTGCCTACGACGAGCACCCCTACCGCTGGCCCACCATCGGCTGGATGGAGGACATCCGGGCGATCAGCCTGGAGGACTGCCGCGACTTCTATGGGCGCTACTACGCGCCGGATAACGCGACGATCGTGGTGGTCGGGGATGTGGACACGCCGCGCCTGCTCGAGACCATCGAGGCGCGCTATAGCGACATCGCACCCGGAGGCGCGGCCGACGCTCAGCCCGCGGACGAGGCGCCGCTCGGGGCCGCGCGCCGAGAGGAGCATGCGCTGCCCCTTTCGAGCGAGCGGGGCATCTTCGCGTGGCGCGCGCCCCGCGCCGGCGATCCAGACCTGCCGGCCCTGGAGATCCTCGACGAGGTCCTGACCGGCGGCGAGAGCGCGCGGGCGTGGCTCGACCTGGTGCTCGACCGCGAGCTCTGCACGGGCCTCGGCGGCTGGGTGCCCGACTGGCGCTTCCCTGGCCTCTACGAGATCGGGCTCACCATGCGGCCCGGCCACCGGGTCGAGGAGGCGGAGGTGGTGCTCGAGGGGCTCCTCGCGCGGATGTGTGACGAGCCGATCACCGAGCGCGAGCTCACCAAGGCCCGCAACAGCCTGGAGGCCGATCACCTCCGGGGCTCGGCGTCGTCGAGCGCCCGCGCCCGTGGCCTGGGCCATGCTCACATCGTCCGCGGCGATCATAGGGAGTGGCTCCGGCAAGCGGAGGCGTGGCACGCCGTGACCGCGGAGGATGTGCAGCGCGCGGCCCAGCGGGTGCTGAGGCCCGAGGGGAGGGTGCTGATGATCGGACGTCCCCAGGCGGCCACCTCGTGAGCGCCCCTCTCCTCATCCGGGATGCCGCGCGGCCGCTCGCGACCCTGAGCCTGCACCTCGAGACCGGCATCCTGGACGATCCCACCGGCCAGGAGGGCCTGAGCTTCCTGACCGCGATGATGCTGATGCGGGGCGCCGGCGATCTCGACCACGAGGGCATCCTGGAGACCCTGGATCTGCTCGGCTCCACCCTCGGTGTCGACCCGAGCCGCGCGCATACGGGCATCACCGGGGACGCGCTGACGCGGAACCTGGACCTCTTCGAGGAGCTGGTCGCCAAGGTGGTGGCCGAGCCCCGCTTCGAGCCCGAGGAGCTCGCCAAGCTCAAGCGCGAGGTGCAGGCCGACCTCGCGCAGCTCCGCGACCACGACCCGAGCCTCGGGCAGCGCTTCTTCGTGCGCAGCCTCTACGGCGACCACCCCTACGGGCGTCCGCTCAAGGGGACCGCCAGCTCGATCGAGCGCGTCGGACCCGGGGACGTCCGGGCCTTCTGGGAGCGGTGCTATCATCGCGGCGGCGTCCAGGTCGGCGCCGCCGGAGATATCGACCTCGAGCGTGTCGAGGCCTTCGTGCGCGCCACCGCCGGCAGGCTGCCGGGTGAGGGCCCGCCTCGCCACCCGGCCCCGCGCCCCGCGTCGCCCGAGGGGTGGAACCTCACCCTCGTCGACAAGCCCGAGCGCAGCCAGACCCAGATCTTCTGCGGACAGCTCACCCCCGACGCCCACCACCCCGACTGGCTGCCCCTCTTCTTGGGCAACGTGGTCTTCGGCGGCACCTTCACGGCCCGGCTCAGCCACGAGATCCGCGAGAAGCGAGGGTGGTCGTACGGAGCCTACAGCTATCTGCATGCCGACCAGACCCTCGGCACCTTCACGATGCGCTTCTACCCGCAGACGGAGGATACACCGGCGGCCCTCGCTCTGGCCGCCGACCTCTTCGAGAGCTGGGCGACCGCAGGGATCACCGAAGAGGAGCTCGAGGCCGCGCGAAACCACGTCGTGCGCAGCCATCCGATGAGCCTCGAGACCGCGGAGCGGGAGCTCCACGAGCGTCTCGGAGCCCGCCTGATCGGGCGGCCGGACTCCTGGACCGACGCGTTCCCAGGAGAGGTCGCGGCGCTGACGCTGGACGAGG
>CAZEHU010000511.1:0-3401 GCA_964511605.1 uncultured Myxococcales bacterium | reverse complement strand
CCTCGAGAGGGCGACCGAGATCGACGCGGACCGCTCCGGAGCCTGGATCACCCTGGCCCACGCCGCCCTGGCCCTCGGCGACGAGGAGGCGGCCTTCGAAGCGTGGCTGCGTGCGGCCGCCCTCATCGAGGAGATCGACGGGCGGGCCGAGCTCCTCACTCGTGCCGCCAAGGCCCTCGGCACTGGAGCCCGCGCGCTCGGCACCCGCCTGCTCGAGTCCGCATGGTCCCTCGATCGTGGCCGCTACGCCACCGCCAGCGCCCTGGTGGAGCAGCTCGAGGGCGAGCGGGGCCGAGCGGCGGTGGAGCGGGTGGTCGGCGGATACCTTGCGGCCCACCCCGGGGACGATGAGGCCGCGCTCGCCGCCGCCCGCCTCCTGGGACGCGCCGGAGCCCTTCGTGCCGCGGAGGCCCTCCTCGGGCGGGCGGCCTCGCGCCCGGGGGCCGATCCGGCGCTCTGGTTGGAGCTGGCCACCCGCCTGCACGATCGCCGCGCCCCCGCCTCGGACCGCGAGCGGGCTTTCGAGCGCTACGTCGCCGCCGTCGCGGAGGATCCCGGGGGCCTCGTCGACGCCGGCCGCCTCGCCCTGAGGTGGCGGCGGAACGTGCGGGCGATGGAGCTCTCGAAGCGGGTCCAGGCCCTCGCCCCCGCGGATCCGGACGTGGGCCTGTTCGCCGCTGACGTCTTCAGGCAGCACGGCCAGAAGCAGAACGAGGCTGCGGCGATCGCTGCGATCCTGCGGGCCTCGGGGGACGATCCAGCCCTCCTCGTGCGGGTGGGCGAGCGCTTCGAGCGCGTCGGGGACGCGCTCGAGGCCGAGCGCTTCCTTCGTCAGGCCCTCGAGCGGATCGAGGCCTCGGAGGGTCGTGCGATCGGGCAGCGCGAGGTGGCGCGGCGTGCCCACGAGGTGCTCTGGGAGATCGGTCTCCGCGCTCGGCCCTCGGACGAGCGGCGGGCGGCGGCCCACATGCGCGCGTGGCTCGCCCTCGCACCGGAAGGCGGACGCGAGGAGGCGCTCGACGTCCTCCTTCGCCCGACCCTGGGCAATCGCCGCCTCGCGGGGCTCCGCATCGAGCTGCTCGAGGAGCTGACGACGATACGCCGCTCGGATCCCACGCTCACCGACGAGCTCGGTGCCTTGCAGCTCGCCGCCGGCCGCTACGAGGCGGCGGTGCGGGCGTGGCGCGCTCACCTGCAGATCGCCGCCCACCCCCAGGAGGCAGCCCTCCGCATCGCCGATGCTTTCCAGCGCAAGGGACGCACCGAGGAGGCGATGTCCTTCATCGAGCGTGTCGAGCCGGCCCGCATCCGGGATCCGACCCGCCACCTCTCGGTCGGCCTGCTCTTCGCCCGTGGGGGACGGAGGGAGCGGGCCCGGGCCCACTTCCGCCTCTACCTCCTGGCGGCGAGCCCGCAGCGCCACCGCGCCAGCCTCAAGTCCTTCGGCCGCGAGATGGCCAAGCTGGGCGAGCACGGGCTCGGGGTGTGGGCGCTGCGCATGCTGCTGGCCGAGAACCCGGACGACCGCCAGGCGATGCTCAGTCTAGGCCAGGCGCTCCACCACCTCGGCAAGGTGGCGGAGGGGAGGATGATGCTCGATCGCTACATCGAGGCTGCCCCCCCCAGCCAGCGCCGCGCCGTCCTCCGCAAGGTCGCCACCACCTACGAGGGCCTCGGTCGCCTCGATGATGCGGCCCGCATCCATGCGATAGCCTTCGACGCGAATCCCTCCGCCCTTGGCAACGAGAGCTTCACCAAGCTGGTGGACATCCTCCGGCGGATGGGGCGCCTCGACGAGCTCGTGGCCGTCTGCAACGAGGCGGCCTCCCGGCCCCGCTCGTCCGCGCAGCTCGCCCTCAAGGCGTCCAGCGCGCTGCACGATGCCGGACTCGACGAGGCGGCGTGGTCCCTGCTCGAGGGCGTGCTGGAGAGGCGACGGACCAACAAGGGGCTCCTCGAGGCCGCTGCACGAGCCGCGCTCCGGGTCGGGCGCGCGGCCGAGGCCCGCGAGCTCCTCGCCGAGAGGGCCGCACTCCAGGGCACCGACACGAAGGCCTGGGAGGAGGCCTGGACCCTTCTCGCCAACGCGGGCCACCCCGAGATGGCGCTCGAGCTGCTGCGGGAGGCGGCGGAGGACGGGGTCCACGTGCACATGGCCCTCGGCAAGCTCGAGGTGCGCCTCGGCCGCTACGACGATGCGGAGAAGAGCTTCGATCGCGCCCTCGCGTTCTCCACCTCCGTCCGAGAGACCAGCGCCGAGATCGACGCCATCTGGCGGGCCGCCAAGCAGGAGGAGCGCCGGCGCCGCTTCCACACGCGGCGCGCGGCCGTCGTGCCCGAAAGGGCGGAGCACGCCTTGGCGCTCGGGCGCCTCTGGCTCGACGCCGGGGAGCGGGACGAGGCCCGGCAGGCGTTCGCCCGCTTCCTGGGCCTCCAGGAGCGTGGTCACCTCGAGGTGGCCCGGGCCTACCGGGACGCCGGTCACGTGGACGACGCCCTCGACCACTTCAGCCGGGCCTGGGAGCAGTCCCCCGTTGGCGCCTCGGAGCTGCCCCTCGAGGAGGTGGTCGAGCTCTCGGTCGAGCATGGCCGCACCGAGGAGATCGGCCGTTTCGCGGGGCTGTACGTGCGGCGCGCGCGCGACCCTGCCGCGGCGGCCGTGCGGGCTGCTCAAGCCCATGCCAAGGGCGGCGACCTCGAGCGCTCGCTGTGGTGGCTCGCGCGAGCCGACGAGGCGGGGCCGAGCGATGTGCACGATCATCTGCGTGCTCGCCTCCTCCTGGCCTCAGGGCGACTCGAGGAGGGCCTCGCGGTCCTGGACCGACTGGTGGATCGTGTGCCTCCGGCCTCCCCGACCGGCGTGCTGGGCCGCGCGGCGAGGGTGGGGGCCCGGCCGGCGGATCGCATCGCCACCGCCACACGCAGGCTCCTGCAGTCCGATCTCGTCGAGGAGGCCCTGGCGTTCGTCCGCAGGACGCGGGCCCGCCGCGGCCCGAGCGGCTCGCTCACCCTGGCGGAGGCGGAGGCGCTCGTCCGCCTCGGCCGCATCGAGGAGGCCCGCACCCTCCTGAGCACCGAGAGGGATCTGGTGGATCGTGGCGTGACCAGCGTCCGCTCCGTGGCGTCGCTCATCGACGCGCTCGAGGGCCGGGATCGCGCCGATCTCGCCGCCGAGCTGCTCGGCACGGTGCAGCGGGCACGAAGCGACACCACGATGGCGCGATGGAGGCTCGATCTGCTGGCCCGAGGAGGGTCCCGAGCCGAGATCGAGCGCCAGGCCGAGCGCATCGCAGCCACGGGCCAGGCGGGCGGTCCGGCGGCGACGCTGATGGATCTCGGGCACCAGACCCGGGCGCTCGGCCTCGACGGGCTGGCGCGGCGCTACCTATCCGAGGGCCTGA
>CAZEHU010000510.1:0-3409 GCA_964511605.1 uncultured Myxococcales bacterium | reverse complement strand
GTCGATCGTCCGGCGGCTCCCAGAGGAGCGAGAAGCTCCCCCCCCAGCTCAGCGCGGCCACCACGGCCACCCCCGCGCGCACGGGGAGCCCGCGGTCGCGGAGCACCTCGAGCGCCCGCTCGAGGCCCACCGCCACCAGGAACGAGAGCGGCAGCACCGTATGCATGGCGTAGCGCGCGACGATGAGGTCGCTCGAGCCCAGCACCACCGCGTGGGCCATCAGGAAGGTGCCGAGCCAGCCGAGCAGCATCACCGCCACCGAGCGCCGCCTCCACCAGAGCCAGCCGACACCCCAGAGCCCGAGGAGGGTGAAGGCCCAGGGGTAGATCTGCGGTCGCAGGAAGGCGTTGTAGGGCCCGAGGGCCTCCAGGTAGGCGACGAGGGGGGTCTCCTTGAGCACCCCGCCGCCGCCCTGCTCGAGGAGTCCAAGGATGCCGCCGCCCATCGAGGCGGCCAGCAGGGCCAGCACCGCCCACCGGTCGGGCCGAGCGGGGAGCCTGGAGCGCGCGGGACCCAGGACGATGAGGAGGATGACCACCCCGAAGGCGGTGTTCAGCGGCCGTATGTGCAGGTTCAGATCGAAGAGGGCCGCCGAGCCGGTCCCCGAGAGCACCGTCCACCACCAGCGCCGCGCGTCGAGGGCGGCGTACAGGAGCACGAAGCACGCGGTGCTCACGAAGATCGAGGAGGCGAAGATGACGTCCGAGCGCGCGAAGACGATGGGGATCGAGCTCAGCGCGAAGACCGCCGCGGCCCAGGCGCCCGAGCGGCTGTCCCCGAGGGCCTGCGCCGCGTGGGAGAAGACCAGGGGCAGGAGCAGGAGCGAGGTCACCGTGTGGAGCGCGAAGACCACGTCGAAGTAGTGCACCCCATCGGGGACGAGGCCCCGCAGCGGGGCGTGAGCTCCTGTCACGAGCACCATCACCGTGGGCACCAGCCGATCCCAGGTGTGCACCCCCAGGGGGTCCATCGGGGAGAGGAGGAGCCGGACGAGGGCGCCCACCCCCATCACCACGAGGAGCCAACGCCGCGCTCGGCGATCGAGCGCCACCACCTGCCGCAGCGCCACCGCCAGGGCCACCAGGAGGCTCACCAGGGCCACCCAGCCCCAGCCGGCCCGGGCCCAGCGCCAGCCGGGCTCGGGCTCATCCCGCGCGCGGAGGGTCCCGGCCAGAGCCCCTGCCGCCCCCTCGGCCCCAGGGGGGGGAGGCGGGCGTCCCGCCCAGAGGAGCTCCGGTGCGGCGTCCCGTGCCGCTACGATGGCCGCGATCGCTTGCTGCACAGCGGGCTCGCGGGCCGCGGGACAAGGCGCCTCGCAGAGCAGCCAGGCCGCCGCCCCGACGGGCCGAGCCTCGACCTCCTCGTCCTCGTCCTCGAGGTCGGGCGCTCGCGGATCCTGCGGATGGCGCAGGCGCAGGCGCAGGCCGCCACCGGCGAGGGACTCGCCGCCTCGAGCGAGCGAGAGATCGATCCGTGCGCGCACGATGTCCGCGCCCGCGCAGCGAACCCCTGCGCCCTCCGGGCCCCAGCGCTCTCCGCAGAGCGCGCGTACCTTGCCCTCCCGGCCCATAGGGATGTGGAGGAAGGCCGGCTCCTCCTCGCTGCCCCCCTCCCCCGGCGGTGGGGCGGCGCGGGCCCCATCGCCCCACCCCAGGCCGAGCCCCAGGAGGACCGGCACGAGCGGGAGGGCGGAGGGCCAGGGCAGGATCATCGTGGTAATACGATGCCGATGGCGCCCCTCCGTCAAACGCTGCTCGCCCTCGCCGCCCTCTTGGCCGGCGTCGCTCTGGGCCTGGGGACCCTCCTCGCGGCGCCCGGAGCCGCGGCCGAGCAGGGCGAGCGGGCCTTCCAGCTCAGCGCCAGCGCCCTCGCCGGGGAGGGCCTGCTCGCCCCGACCCTCGGGGGCGGGTGGCGGATGGCGTGGACCGACTACATCGAGCTCGGCGGCGAGCTCGGCGCTGGGCTCGAGCTCACCGGGGACGCCTCGACCCCGATCGCCCGCGTCCTTCTCGAGGCGCGCTACCTCCTCGACGCGCTCACCTGGGTGCCGTGGCTGGCGGCCGGCGCCACCTTCACGACGCCAGTCGACGGCTTCGACGCGCGCTGGGGGGGCTGGGCGGGTGTGGGACTCGACTATCGGCCGCGCCGGGAGCGCAGCTACGGCATCGCCCTCCGCGCCCACCGGGATCTCGCTTCGGGCTTCGCCCTGGGTGAGCTCGCCGTCATCGTCTCGCTGTACCGGGAGGATCGATGAGGGAGGATCGATGGGCGTTGGGGCCACGGGCCGCCAGGGCGACCTCATCCCCACGGGCTCAGCGCGGCCGGAGGCGATGGAGCCGGAGCTCGAGGGCCTCCCCCCTCCAGCGTGGATCGACGCGATCGGGGTGGGTGAGCAGGCGGTGGCTCTCGTAGGGGATGGTCTCGCGCCACGTGATCTCGAGCCGGAGGCGGCGAGCCAGCTCTCCACAGCCCGCGGCAGGGAAGCCGCTGTCGTAGCGGTGGTGGCAGGACACGCCCTCGTAGAAGAAGAGGCAGCGCCCGAAGGCGCGGAGATCCCCGCCTCCCTCGAGGGCGTGGAGGATCGGGGTGATGCCGATCACCTGGCGTGCGCCCACGGGGCTCCAGCCAGCGGTCCGCGCCTCCTCCGCGAGGTGCTGGTAGCGCTCGAGGGTCTCGTTGGTTCCGAGCTCCGGGGTGAAAGCATCGTCCTGGACAGCGACGCGGCAGCCCTCGGGCAGCGTGGCCAGCGCCCGCTGGAAGGCGGGCGCCTCCCGCGCGTTCACGTAGGTCCGCTGGAGGTAGGCCAGGTGCCAGATGGGCGTCAGCACCAAGACCACGGCCGCGCCGGCGAGCACACGCTGGCGCCATGGGGTCGCCTCAGCGAGCGCCACGATGCCGGCGGCGGAGGCCAGCGCGAGCCAGGGGAGGATCAGCGTACCGTAGCGGAAGAGCTCGAAGTAGGTCCCCCCGGAGGCGTGCACGCCCTGCCCGACGACGATCGCGACGATCGCGCAGCCCGCGCCGAGCGCCAGGGTGATCCCCTGCCAGCGACCCGCCCTAAAGAGGCGGCGGGGGCCCCAGAGGGCCGGCAGCCACAGCCAGAAGGGCAGCGCGCTGCTATTGGTGAGGAGCTCCGCCCACGGCAGCAGGTACCAGCCGCTGAAGGAGGAGCCGCCCTCCCGGCTCGGCACAGCGAGGAGGAGGAGCGCGCGGGCGAACAGGGGCAGCGTCGCTGCCACGATGCCGAGGGGCGCCGCGCCCAGGAGCAGTGGACCGGGCCCGCGACGGAGCGCGAGCGCACCGAGGGGCAGCGCCAGGAGCAACGACTCCGGGCGCACCGTCACCGCGAAGGCCGCGAGGGCCAGACCAGCCACGAGCCGCTCCGAGCGCTCCGTGCGCACGGCGGAGG
>CAZEHU010000509.1:0-3416 GCA_964511605.1 uncultured Myxococcales bacterium | reverse complement strand
TCCTCCTGGTGATCACCCTGATCCTCGTGCGCATCCCCAGGCGCCACGTGCTCGCCCCTCTGGCGCTGGTGAGCGTGCTGGGCGGGGCCGCGGGCAATTTCGTCGATCGCATCCGCTTCGGCTACGTGATCGACTTCATCGACATGCACCTCGGCTTCATGCGCTGGCCCACGTACAACATCGCGGACATCGCCATCTCGGTGGGGGTGATCCTCATGCTCCTCGACATGACCTTCAACCCGGACAGTCCCCTGGCCGCCGCGCGGCCCGAGGAGGACACAGCAGAGGGCGAGGACGGGGGTGGAGCCAGGGCCGACGAGGCCACGCAGGGCGAGGCAGCCGCGACCGAGGACCAGCCCTCCGCCACCCAGGCGGCATAGCGGCAAGGGACAAAGCGCCCGCGGAACCAAGACAAAGCGCCCGCGGAACCAGGTCCCGCGAGCGCTCGTGGTGGTGGCGAGCCCGAGGGCGCCTTGGGGCCGTTGGGCTGCGGTGGGTTCCTAGAACCCCATCTCGCTGATGGCCTTGACCACGTCGGTGGGCACCGAGAACTCCGTGATGACAGTGCTGCCGGCGCCGCTCATGGTGAAGGTGAGCGGGCGATCCTTGGGCAGGCTGTCCACCTTGGACTTCAGGGGCGCGAGCTCGGGGATGAAGGTGAGGTTCGACAGCAGGCGATCGAGCAGGAGGGTCATCGCCATGGCGCGGCCGTTGGAGGCGGCCGACAGGTGCTCGTCGCCGCCGGGGAACTCACCGTTGGCCAGGCGCCGCGCGGTCTCGATGGCCTTGGGACCGAAGGCGGTGGACACGGCGTCGCCCTGGAAGACGAAGGCGATGGAGACCGTCTTGCCGACGATGCCGTCGAGCATAGCGAAGGCGTCCGGATCCGCCTCCTTGATGCCCAGCTTGTTCCAATCCGCGGTGGCGGTCAGGGCGTAGATGTGGGCGCCGTCCTTGTCCTCGTCGGTGATCGTGAGGTTCACCCCCATCGGGCCGGCCATCTTGTTGGCGGCGGCCACGAGCCCGGTGAGATCCTCGATGTCGTCGAGGCCCGGGGCCGCCACGCCGGCGTCCTTCGCGCCCTTCTTGAACTTCGCGATCCCCTCCTCCCTGAAGCCCTCGTAGAACTCCACGTAGAGCTTCCTGACCGCCTCGGCGTCCGCGAGCTTCGCCACGGACGTGAAAGCGAGGGGGAAGGTCCCGTCGGTGTAGAAGGTGGTGACCGCGTCGCCGGTGGAGCTGTCGGTGATCTTCTCGAGCACGCCACGGAGCGCGTTGATGCGGGCGTCCGGGACCTCCAGGAGGCGGGCGTAGGACTCGATGCTGAGCATCTGCAGGTCCCGCATTCCCTTGAACTCGCGCACGTCCATGTTCGCGGAGAAGCCCATCCAGGTGTTCGGGGCGGCAGCCTTCAGCAGGCTCGAGGACTTGCCCTCGATGGTCTTGGCGAACCTCGCCACGGGGCTATCGCTGATGCCGGCGAAGGCGAGGGACATCTTGGCGTCGGAGCCGTCGACCCAGAGGTCGAAGTCGGCGCGCTCGGTGCTGGCGAGGAGGTCGAAGAGCATGTCGACCTCCTTGTCGAGGACCTTGGTCATGTCGGGCATGCCGGGGCCGCCCTGGGACTGTGCCATGACCTCCTTGGCGGTGGCCTTGGCGCCCTCGATCTCCGGTCCGAAGACCGCGTTGACGGCCTTCAGGTTCACCTGGGCGCTGATCAGGCGCTCGGGGGTCCAGCCCATCAGCGCGCCGGTCACGAGGCCCTTGGCGGTCTCGAAGGACTTGGCGTGATCGGTGAGGACCACGTGGCCGTCGATGAAGTCCACGTACCAGGTCTGGAACTGGTGCTCGAAGCTGGCCGCGTGGCCGCCATCGTCCTTCTTCGCCTCCGGCTTCAGGGAGGCCATCACCTTCGCTTTATCGCTGATCGGCAGGACGAGGCCCTGGCCCTTGCCCTCGAAGGACTTGGGATCGAGCGTGAACACCTTGATCGGCTTCTCGGTGGCGAGCCAGGAGATGTCGGTGACCCCCAGCATCTCCTTGATGCCCTCCATGGCGATGGAGCTGAGGTCGGGGGGCATGTCGTCGGGGGCGAGCTTGCGGCCGAGGTCGGTCGCGGCCGCCAGGACCTTCTTCAGGGAGGGCACGCCGCCGATGGTCAGGACCTTGTCCCCCATCGCGACGCCCGTGCGGGAGGCAGCGGCGGGAGCAGCGGCCTTCGCGGCCTCGCCAGCCTCGCCGGCCTCGCCGGCCTTGGCCTCTGCACCCGCGGCGGCGCCCTCTGCGCCGGCCGCGGCCTCCTCGGGCTTCTTGTCGTCCTTGCAGGCGGACATGGACGTGAGCAGCGCGACCGCCGAGAGGGCGACGACCGTGCGCAGGGATAGACGGGTAGAGCGAGCGGGCGACGCGATCACGACGGAGTCCTCCTAAGGAAAGGCGCGCGACACTAGGTGGAGCCGCGCGGCGCTGTCAACGACGCTGTGGTGGCGCCGCTGGTGGCGCGGTCAACGTGCCGGGCGGCCTTTGATTCCTCCTGCCATCGACCTCCGCGGCGATCCCTCATCGCTGTCCCCGACCTACGAAGCCTCGACGGCGCGACTCGGGGCAAGCGACTGATGACGTGGGACTTCATGGCCACGAGACGGACGCACACCGCCGGAGGAAGAGCCAGACTGCGGCACGGCTCATGGCGAGAGCCCGCGCGGGCGGCTGAGGGCGGTGTGGCGCGCTCGCGGGCTCTCCAGGGCCCCACAGCCACACAGGTGGTCAGCGCGAAGGAAGCAGCAGGTGCCGGATGCCGCGGAGCGGCTCCGTGCTCCGTCCCACGACCTTTGACGACGGTCCAGCCCTCTCCGACGCCGCCTGAGTTGACCACGAGAGGTCGTAGAGCGAGTGACCGCGGGGGGCGTAGATACGAAACGCGGTCGCCGTCCCGACGAGGCGTAGCGCGTGAGGCAGTGAGATCGGGGTGGTAGATGTGGTTGCGGTCTGGATGGGCGCGATCCCGGAGAGGGGTCGCCCCCGGTTCCGCCACCCGGCCCTCACGATCCCCTCGGCGGCCGAAAGGGGAGGAAGCTCCGCCACCTGGCCTTCTCGCCGCCCCTTGGCGAGCTCGTGGCGCAGGAACCAAGCGCCGCCGGCGTCTCCACGCCCTCCGTCCGCTGGCAGCTCCCTTTCGTGGACCGCGCCCCGGAGGAGGTCGAGGCTACCAGTACCGAGGCTTGAGCTTCTTCTTCTTCTTCTTCTTCTTGGCCACGTTCTGGCCCGTCTTCTCCATCGTCGGTTTTAGCTCGTAGGTCTCGTCGCGCGGGATGTCGACGTAGCGGATCCATCGATCCCAGCCCTTCTTCTCGAAGCGGACGAGGTAGCGGCGGGTCTCGAGCTTGATGGGCTTGTCGATAGGCGACATGCCGAAG
>CAZEHU010000508.1:0-3423 GCA_964511605.1 uncultured Myxococcales bacterium | reverse complement strand
ACCTCCGCCGCGTAGATCACCCGCACGGGCCCGACGTGGCTCTCGCCCACCTCGACTCCCGGGGCGCCGGCGTCCTCCATGCGCGCTACGAAGCAGTAGCCGGAGTCCTCCTTCTTCCATACATTGCCCGGCGCGACGTGCTCCCAGACCAGGGAGCCGCAGGCCCTCTCGCCGCTCCGACTCCCGCCGCCGCCCCCCGCGTCGGTCTCGCAGGCGGACAGGGTTGTCCCCACGCAGAGGGCGGCGGCCCAACACCATGTGCCCTTGCGCGCGCTCATGAGCCCACCTCCACAGCGAGGAGGTGCGTGACGCCCTCCCCCGTCTGGATCCGCAGCCAATAGGAGCCGGCCGACGTGCCCACTGGCACCACGAGCGTCACCTCGGACGCCGCCTCGTCGAAGGTCGCGCTAAGGGCGATCACCGAGGCGGTACCAGCCCGATCGACCAGCTCGTAGAAGTAGCCGGCGTCCACTCCCTGAGGCGCCGAGAGCACGTTATCCCCTTGGGCGAGCGACGCTCCGCCCGCGAGGTCGGGCAGCGGCGTCGACGGGGACCATGCCTCGGTGCGGGCGAGGAAGACCCGCCCGGTCGTCGAAGAGATCCCGCCCGCGGTCACCTGCACCTCCCCCATCTCGGGGAGCGCGCTGCTGGTCGTAAAGGCGATCCTGGTATCGGACCACTTGGAGATCGCGGAGCTCGCGACCTCCACGCCGCCGATCCGCAGCCCCCCCTTCGAGTCGCCGAATCCCAGACCGTAGACGTACACCTCGGTCCCGGGCACCGCCGCGCGCCGCGACAGGCCGGTCAGCACCGGCGACGCCGGCGCAGGTCCGACCGCGTGGCCGACCCATGCCATCGCCAGATCTCCCACGGAGTACACAGCCAATGTCGAGGAGCTGCCACTCGATGCGGCCAGCGGCCCGCTCAGGGGCACGCAGTGGGTCTGCCAGGGAGCCTCCGAAGGGTGCAGGCAGAGGTGTCCGGACCCGTCCTGTACCGGCGCCGCGGCCCCGGCACTCCAGCGCCCGTCCTCGGAGACCAGGAAGCTGAAGTCCGCGCGCTGGAACCAGGTACCGCCGGGGCTGAGGCCCGCGACCGGGGCCATCGCCGCAGCATCGACCGAGCCACACTGAAAGCCCCCCGGCTCGAGGCCGTCGAGCCGCCAGAACTGCTCCACGTGGCCCACCGAAGCGCAGCCCATGCCGCCCCAGAGCTCGGTCCACTCGCCGGTGGAGCGATCGACGAGCGCGGTGACGTCGGATCCGACGGGGGCGTCGGCCATCGAGTGCTCGAGCGCCAACACCTCCGTCTCGCCGTCCGGCGAGAAGCCGATGGTTCTCCAGGACGACGAGTCCCAGAGCAGGTAGCGCGGCCTCGGCCCGAGGGGCAGCTCCTCGCCAGCGACGAACACTCCCTTCTCCCAGGTGGCGCCTGCGTCCATGAGCAGCCGCGGCTCCGGGCGCATCGGCCGGTAGACCAGGCCACTCTTCACGCCCCCCAGGGTGAGGGAGGAGCTCTCGCCCCAGCCGTGTACCCCCTCGGCGCGCGCCACGAGCCCTCCCCTCGGATGGAAGCGCGGGACGCCGTCGAAGAGCATCGTCTGGCCCGCCAGGTTCGCGTTCACCACCTCGCCCGTCGCCAGCTCCAGGTTCGCGACATCCAAGATCCGGCTGGCCCGAGAGGGCAAGTGGACCGCGTCGATCACCTTGGTCGGCAGCCCAACGGACCCGGGCGCCGCGTGCAGCATCCACTGCCCGTCGGGGCTCATGAGCTCGCCGCCCGGCCACTCGACGAAGCGGACGCCGTCGAGGGGCGCCTCCCACCTACCGTCCGCGAAGATCGCGCAGTGCTCGCCGATGGCATTGCACACCACGGCGCGGCGGCCGTCGGGGGAGACGGCGAAGTGCGCGCGGTTCGGGTTGGCGTGGGCCGTGGGCGCCATCGTGCGCACCTCGCCCGCGTCGAGGTCCGCCCACACCACCTCGCTGGTCCGCGCCGCATAGACGCGATCCCCCAAGCTGTTGAAGCGCGGCCCCTCAGGGATCGCCATGGCGTCCAAGGGCATCGGGAAGCTGTGCTCCAGCGCGAGGCCCGGCGCCCCGTCCTGGACCACCACCCGGCCGATCCGGAGGATCGCTTGCCCGCCCCCCTTGTCCCACCAGGCGAGGCGCTCGCCCGCCGGGTCGATGCCGAAGGGGCGGGCCCAGGGTTCGATGGTGCCGAAGAGGTGGCCAACCACGTCGCTCGTAGCGCCGGTCCGAGGGTCGACCAACCCGAAGCTGAGGTGATCGAAGATCGAGGCCTGGAGCGTCCCTGCCACCACGACGACGAAGCCGTGGGCGTCGACGCCGCTCACCACCTCGGGCGGCTCGAGGATCTCCGTGGGCGCCTCATCGCCGCTCTCGCTATCGGACCCGCTGCCTACGCAGGCGGGCGAGCCCATCAGGAGGAGCAGGGGGAGCAGCAGGAGGGGCAGGAGCTGGGAGCGCTTCACGGCACCACCTCCCCCATGAAGGCGACATCGTTGGCGTCGCCCCCGAGCTCCAGTCCGTCCAGGGTCACCGGGCTGCCGGTCAAGAAGGTGGCCTGCCCGGCGAGCAGCAGGGCGCCGGGCGTCCGCTCCGCCGCGTGCTGGGGAAGGGCGGCGCCGGTCATGGGGATCGTCCAGGTGCGCTGGCCGCCGGCGCTCACGCCCAAGGCCCCGCTGAACGACTGCACGCTCACGTCCAGGTGCTCCCGGCCGAGGACGGCCAGCTCCCCGGAGGCGAGGGGCACGACCGCGGCGAAGCGATGCAGGCCCACCTCGAGGGGGTCGTCGGATCCCAGGTCGAGCGACCACGAGGGGCTCCCGCCGCCGTCGTAGCTCCGCAGCGTCGCGATCGGCGAGGTCGACGGTTTGCTGGTGCCCGCGGGCGCCGCCAGCACCACGAGGCCGCCCGAAGGCAGCATCGCCAGGTCGATGATCTCCTCGTCCACCTCGATCGCCCAGCGGGCGACCCGATCGGCCCCGATGCGCGCCAGGTAGCGTGGCTGGAAGCCCTCGCCGGCGGCGACGACGACGCCCCCGCCCAGGTCCACCTCGGCCGCGTGGGTAGCGACGTAAGCGAAGCCCTCGGCCCCCATCGTGGCGGCGACGATCTGCTGCGACCCGCCCTCCGTGGGCGTGGTCCACGTCCAGGCCACGGCGCCCGCGGCATCGTACCCGGCGGCCACGATGTGATCCCCGGCCCCACCGACGGTCACCACGTGACCCTCGGCGTCGACGCCCAGATCCGGCGCCAGGCCCGCTTGAGGTTGCACGCTCCACGCGAGGGTGCCCGCGTCATCCCAGGCCTGCAGGCGGTGGATCGACAGGGGCGGGCCGTCATTCGTATAAGCTACGAGCCGCGATCCCGTGTGGATGAGCGCGCTGGTGCTCACGAT
>CAZEHU010000507.1:1518-3424 GCA_964511605.1 uncultured Myxococcales bacterium | reverse complement strand
GTGAAGCGGCCCTCGCCCTCGTTGAGGTAGAGCACGTTGTCACCGAAGCCGCTCGCGTACAGGTCGGGATCCCCATCGTTGTCGATATCCGCCGCCGCCACAGAGATCGTGAGCGCATCGCTGTGGCCCAGCCCGGCCCGCTCGGTGACCTCCTCGAAGCGGTGCTCGCCGAGCCCGCGCAAGAGGTGCAGCGCCCCTCCCTTGGTCCCGACCACGGCCAGGTCGAGCCGCCCATCGCCATCGTAGTCCAGGGCGGTCGCTCCGAAGCTGGCCTGCCCCTCGAGCCGCGCGGGCGAGCCGGGCGGGCCGCTCACATCCTCGAGGACGCCCCCACCCCGATTCGCCAACAGGAGGTTGCTGCCGGCGCCGTACCAGCTCGCGGCGGTCAGGTAGAGGTCCGTGCGCCCGTCCCCGTCGAAGTCGGCGGCGACGATGCCGCCCGTGAAGCGCGACTGGACGACCTCCGGTAGCCCGGCGATCGGCTCGAAGCCCTCCCCGGGCACCCGGCGGAGCACCCGGACGGGCTGAAAGGCGCTGGTGGTCGCGGCGTCCATCCAGGCATCCCCGTCCAGATCGAAGAACGCGACCGCGCCGGCCAGACCATAGCGGGCGAGGCCCAGCCCGCCCTCGATGGGGCGATAAGGAGGGGTCGTCCCCGCGGGAGGCGCGATGTGGGCACCGAAAGCGAGCACCTCGGCGGCTCGGCCCCGATCCTCGGCGCCGGTGGCGCCCGACAAGGCGGCCCTCAGCCAGAGATCAGCCCATAGATCCGGGTGCATGGCGCGGGCTCTCTCGAGGGCCGGGATCGCCTGGTCGTAGCGCCCTCGGCGGAAGTGGAGCGCCCCCACGTGGAAGTGGGCGGCCCAGCTCCGCGCCATCCACGGCTCCTCTCTCGAGGCCTCGTAGCGCGCGAGGGACTCGCTCTCGAAGCCCATGTGGAGGAGCGCCACGAGGGCGTGGGCCTTGTAGGTATCCCGCGTGATGGGATCTGTGGTCGCCTCGATGAGCGCGTCGATGTCGGAGAGGAGGGGGCCAGGATCATCGTGGCGGACCAGGCCTCGCCGGAAGAGCTCCGCGACCACCTGGAACTCCACCACACCATCCTGGAGCATCGCCCGAACGTGCCCCGCCTCGTAGCGTCTCCACGCGGCGCGCGGGTCGTGGACGGGATAGTAGCTCACCATCGCGGGCTCGAGGTGCACGTCGGGCCGCATATCCGCCCCCGAGGGCCTCTTGCGCGCCGGCTCGCCCGTGGGCCCCTCCCCTCGCCGCTCTCCGGCGGGGGCGGACGCCGGTGCCTCCTCGGGCGGGGTCGCCTTCGCCGAGACGGCGGTCGCGGGCTCCTCCGGCGCCGATGCCGGCGCTCGTGGCGGCTCCGACGGTCCGCACGCCCAGAGCGCGAAGGCGAGGAGGAGAGGACATCCCCGGCCGCCGAACCCCGCTCGCGTGCGACATCGCATCGCGGGGACCTTAGCAGGAATGAGAGGCCGAGCGACCCTCGAACTCGAGGCGGGATCGAAGTAAGAAGATCGCGTGCTCGCGCGAACCCCGATGCCCCTCCTCCCCCTCCTCGTGCTCGTGGGCTGCGGCGCGCTCGCCACGGCGTGCGGCTCCACGGCCCAGGTGAGGGACGACGAGGCGGCCGACCAGGCCCCGCCCTCCCCCTTCGCCGAGGGTCCGGTGCAAGGCTGGCTCTCCTGGCGCGGCCCGGGGGAGAGTGGGGTCTCGTGGGAGGAGTCCCTTCCGACCGATCTGAGCCCCGACGGCCCAGGGCTCGCCTGGAAGGTCGACCTGCCGGGACGCGGCACGCCGGTGATCGCCGACGACCTCGTCTTGGTCCACGGGATCCCCGCGGGCGGGGGGCGCCTCGCTAAGAGATCCGCAGCGCGCCGTGCAGGGGAAGAGC
>CAZEHU010000507.1:0-1508 GCA_964511605.1 uncultured Myxococcales bacterium | reverse complement strand
CGTCGTCTACGCCCTCGGGTATCGGGGGCGCGGACCGGATCTGGTGGAGGTCCTCGCGGCGATCCGGGCGGAGGACGGCCAGGTGCTCTGGGAGCGGGAGTTCCCCGACTTCCTCAGCGACATCATCTACGAGCGCTACAGCGTCGGAGCGCCGGACGTCGACGCTGAGACCGGCGCCATCTACGCGCAGACCGCCGCGGGTGTCCTGACCGCCACCAGCCCCGACGGCACCCCCCTCTGGGAGGTGTCGATGATGGAGCGCTTCGGACGCTTCACCTTCCCCAACGGGCGCACCGGCGCGCCGGTGATCGCCGACGACCTGGTCGTGGTCCACGGAATCACCGCGGGCTGGGGTCGCTTCGCTAAGGGACGAGATCGCTTCTACGCCTTCGACAAGCGCCCGGGCGCGCTGGCCTGGACCTCCGAGCCCGGCGTGCCCCCCAAGGAACGATCGTTCTCTACAGCCATCCACAAACTCCGAGGCGATCGCGAGACCCTCGTCGCCGGCACGGGCTGCGGTAACCTCGTGGGAATCGACGCCCACGACGGTACCCCGCTCTGGCGCTACCAGATGTCGATCGGCGGCGTGAACGCCTCCCCGGTCGCCTGGGGGACGGCGCTGGTCGGGATCCACGGCAAAGAGAACCTCGACTCCACGAAGACCGGGCGCATGGTGCGGATCTCGGTCGGGCACGGGCCGGCCGGGCACGGGCCGGTCGGGCACGGGCCGGTCGGGCACCGGCTGGAGGCAGTCGTGCTCGGATCCGAGGCCGAGGCGTGGCGGGCAGAGCTCATCAGCTTCACGAGCTCGCCGGTCGTCATCCGGGAGCGCATCTTCCAGGTGGATCGCACCGGCATGCTCTACGCCCTCGACCTGGAGACCGGACAGGAGCATTGGCGCCTGAAGCTGGCGGACGAGCAGCTCCACGCCTCGCCGCTCTGGGCCGCGGAGACCCTCTGGATCCCCACCCGCGACGGCTCGGTCCACGTGGTGAAGGATGAGGGCGACAAGGGCACCCTGCTCGGCAGCTACGACCTCGGCGGCGCGGCCCTCGGGGCGCCGGCGGCCTGGAAGGGTCGGCTCTACGTGCAGACCACGGAGGGGCTGTACGCCTTCGGGGAGCTCCACGAGCTCCTCGGCCCGGTGGGAGGCCTTGGCTATCGGCGGGAGCTCCCGCCACCCGGGCCGATGAGCCTCCGGGTGATCCCCGCGGAGATCCAGGTGAAGCCCGGCTCTCGCACGGCCCTGCGGGTCCAGGGACTCGACACCTCGGGCCGCGTCCGGGACACGGTGCCCGCGGGCGGCTGGTCCCTCGAGGCCGACAAGCTGCCGGTGACCAGGACTGCGGCGGGCGAGCTCCAGATCGCGGCGGATGCGCAGCCCGGCGCCGGCGAGGTGGTCATCGGCGCGGGCGGTGCAGGTTTGCGCGCCACGTTCGGCATGACCAAGGCGGGCCTCAAGACCGCCTGCCTGACCAAGGTGTTCCCCACCCGCAGCCACACCGTCG
>CAZEHU010000506.1:3179-3429 GCA_964511605.1 uncultured Myxococcales bacterium | reverse complement strand
CTGGCGAGCCGCTCGGCCAGCGCCAGCGTTGTCCACCATCGGCGCGGCGCCGGGCAGCGCGGCTGGCGCCGGACGCCCGCCCGCGGTCTGAGCGGCCCCGATGCGCATGCGCTCGGCCACCACCTCGCGGGCCCTCGCGATGGCGCGCTCGTGGTCCCGGCGCCAGGTCTTGTAGTTCAGCGTGTGGATGCCGAAGCCGATGCCCCAGCTCGCGGCGACGATGAGGGACCAGGGGAAGATCGCCCCGGCG
>CAZEHU010000506.1:0-3169 GCA_964511605.1 uncultured Myxococcales bacterium | reverse complement strand
ATCACGTTGATCGAGACCAGCCCCAGGTTGACCATCGTGTAGCTGTGCAGGTGGCCCCGCCAGCTCCGCTCCTTCTTCCGCGCCTTGCGCAGGAGCTTGTCCTCCGGGCTGCGCTTCGGTCGGCGGAAGGCTCCCATGAGGTCGCCGAAGAGCTCCTCGACGATGTCCATGGGCGTCTCGGCCTTCGCTTGGAAGGGGGAGCGCCGTGCGGGGGGGCGTCGATCGTCGATCACTCGAGGATTGAAGCACGGCCAGGCTCCCCGGACCACGATCACCGTGGTTTTCCTGACGGAACCGGCGATTCGCCCGAAGATCCCTGTCGATGCGACAACCCTACATCATCGTGGGCTGTGGGACCGAGGTCAGTGGGCGGGTGCTCCTGCCCCTCGCCGAGCGCCTGCGGCAGTCCGAGGGGGGCGGCTGGCCCGAGCACGTCTGCCTCCTCATGGCCGACGGCGACGAGCAGACCCGCGCGCGGCACGCCGCTCGGCGGCTGCCCGCGGATCGAGCGCCCTTCGTCCCTTTGTCGATGGTCCAGGTGCGGGACGCCCTGGCCTGGCGGCCCGAGGAGTTCGAGGAGGCCTGGCGCGAGCCCTGGGAGGAGCTGTTGCACAACGGCCCCGACAATGGCGCGTGCATGATCCCGGCGGTGGGCCGGTTGATGCTCAAGGCCGCCCGCCCGACCCTGATCCAGCACCTCGAGGGTTTCGCCCGCCGGCTCGAGGCGCGGGGCGCCAAGGTGCCCGAGATCTTCTGCGTCTTCTCACCGGTCAGCGGGACGAGCCGGGGCTCGATCTACGACCTGCCGCGCTACTGCCGGGCGGTCTTCCCGGACGCCGCCATCGAGGCCGTGGTCCTGCATCCCCAGGGGCTCGGGGATCTCGATCCTGACGTGGCCCGCATCTTCCAGACCAACTTCGTCGAGGCGGCGCGCGTGCTCGAGCGCCACCTCGAGGCCGATCCCTGGGAGGCCTGGGTCGACGACAGCGTCGGCCACGAGGTCTTCGAGGCTCGCGCTATCGACAACGTCTTCGCTTTCGATGGGCGCTACGGCAATACCCGGCTGAGGCGCTCGGATGCGCCCAGTCCGGCGCTCCGCGGCGGGCTCGGCGCCCTCTGTGATCGGGTCGTGGACATGCTCGCCGGCATCGCCGCCGGCGATCCCCTGTGGGCCCGCGCCCGTGCCCGCTTCGCCGATGCGGAGATGCACCGGAGCGAGGGGCTGCTCGAGGGCCACCGCACCGCCTGGACCGCCGTGCACGAGCTGCGCGCCCGCCTCGACGAGGGACTGATGCGCGAGGCCCTCGTCGAGCACGCGATGGCGCGCATCGGGGATCACATCTCGCGCCTGGCCACGCCCCCGGATCCCGACGAAGTGCGGACGGCGGGCGGCCTGACCCTGGCGCCCGCACCCGAGGCCGTCGACCCGCAGGACGAGGTGTACGCATGATCGAGGCCCAACCCCGTGGTCCCATGTTCCGCGACGCCCTCAGCGCCAGGGCCTGGCTCGACGAGCGCCTCGACCGCCTCGAGGAGGCCGTGCGCGAGGCCGCAGACGTCCTCCGCACCCGCGGCGAGATGTCGACCGTGGCCCTCGGCCACCTGGAGGCGGAGCCCTTGGCGTTTCGCCGGACCGCCTCCATCCACCTCCGTGATCTCGAGGGCGCCATCACCGAGCTCGCCTGGCGTCGCGCCGAGCGGGAGGGCCTGCGCCTCGAGGCCCTCGAGCGCCACCTCATGGCGGCCATGGGCCACGATCCCGAGCATGGACGTCGCGTCCTCGGCGGCCTGCTCGCGGGCCTCAGTGAGCGGGTCCGGGTGCTCAGCACGTCGGGCCAGGGCGCCCTCGACGAGGGGCGCGCGGCCCTCGACGAGGGCCTCGGGGCCCTCGACGAGGGCATGCACCAGGTGGTGCAGCGCTGGGAGCAGCAGGGGGCCGGTGTCCTCGGTCGCTGGCAGCGCCGGCGCCGCCTCGCTAAGCACGGCCTCGAGCATACCGCCGGCCTGCCGGAGCTGGGCCTGGCCCTCACGGGTGCAGCCCGCGGCCTGCGTCCTCGCTTCATGGAGGCCTGGACCCGCGTGGCCGATGGGGCCGTCGACGTGGGTATCGCTCGCGCCCATGGTGTGATCCTCGATGCCCTGGTCGACGGTGTGCGGGCCCTCGACGGCGGCGCGCGCCGCCTGGCCCACGCGGCTGAGCGCTCCCGGGGACGGCTGAGCGCCCTGGTCCCCGCTGAGGGCGACGTGGACCGCGTGGAGCTGCTCGACGAGCGCCTGCTGGAGGCGGTCGCCGATCGTGTGGGGCTCGACGCCTCGAACTACCTTGGGCGCGAGGGTCTCGCCCTCGCCGATCTCGGCCGGACCGACCTCACGTCCACCCTGAGGGCCTGGATCGAGGAGCGTGTGGCCGACCTCGACGCGCCCGAGCTCGCGGACGCCCTGACAGGCTTCCGGGATCCCGAGGAGGCCACGGGACCCGTGCTGGATCTGCTGACCCGCGCCCAGCCCCTGTGGCCCTTCCACGATGGCCTGCAGCCCCGCTTCGAGGGCGGCTCCCTCGCCCGCTACGATGTCCTTATCGAGGCGAGCGATACCAGCGTACTGCGGCAGGTCGGTGATGCCTGCGTCCAGCTTGGCCTGCCCTCGCCCCAGCATGAGCAGGTCGACGTCGAGGGGGGCCTCAGCCTGCGCATCCTGGAGATGGCCAGCGGCCTTGCGGTCTTCGCTGCCGCCGAGCGCCTCGATCCCATGGTCCAGGTGCACGAGGCGACCCTCGCCGCCTGCGACGAGGATCCCTCCGCGCCGCGCGCCGCGCTCCGCGACGACGTAGGCTCCGAGGAGCTCCCGGACCTCCTCCCCGAGCGGGTGGGAGAGTCCTTGCGTGAGCGGGAGCGCATCCAGGGACGAGCCCGGATCCAGAAGCGGAGCCAGACCACGGACGAGCCCGCGGACGAGGCCGCCGAGCCCGCCCCGGTGCCGATCGAGGAGGGGCGGCGCAAGCGAAAGCGCAAGGCCGCCACCAAGGGCTCCGGGAGGAGCTCCGGCAAGAACCCCAAGGGTCGCAAGAAGGGGCGCAGGGTCGCGTAGAGACAGGGACCTCGGGCTGCGCGACCCCGGAGCGGAGCGCCAGAGCTCGCGTGGGACACTCCGGTCCGGGGTACTAGGAGGC
>CAZEHU010000505.1:0-3438 GCA_964511605.1 uncultured Myxococcales bacterium | reverse complement strand
GGGCGCCTCGCTGCGGGGATCAGCGTCCGGCTCGGAGGCGTCCGATGGGATGGAGGCGTCTGGCCCCGGCTCGCCGGTGGCGTCTTCGACCTCGGCGCTGGGGGCGCCACCGCTCGCGTCCTGGCCGCCACCGCGGCCCCCGGCAGCGCCAGACACGTCCGTATTCTCGGCCAAGACCCCTTCGCCCGCGTCGCCGCCCACGCTGGTGGCGGTCGTAGCGCTCTCACAGGCGGCGAGATCTCCGCCCAGGAGGCCCAGGAGCGCGCTCGCGAAGATCGACGTGAGTCGCTGGCTCGACATGGCGGGTCCAGGGTGGCGCGGAGCGAGGCCTGTGTCCACCGCTCGCGGCGCGGGTGGGGGGAGCGACCCGACGTCCTGTGTCCGCGGATGGGGGCTCTCTGCGCTTCCCCCCGCGGCCCCGGGCAGGTAAGCACGGCCCGTGCCCGGCCCCGCCCCAGACGCACCCAGCAGCCGCGCTGGCGAGCCCTACGATCCCAGCGCGGCGCCGTGGGGGACACGCATCCTGGCGCTGAGCCTCGCGCTGCTCGTGGTCGCGACGGGCGAGTGGCTCGTCGGTGCCGTGGCGAGCGGGCGGAGGGGGGGCGAGCTCTTGCAGGCTTGGGTGCTCGGCCTCGGGCTCTGGCTGGTCTTCGGGCTCCCTGCGCTGGTGATGGTGCATGGGACGCTGCGGGTGGCGCTCGGTCCCTCCGCCGGCGCGCGCCTGCTCGAGCGGATCCTCCAGTGGCTCCGAGCGACCTGGGAGGAGCGCACCACGCCGCGAGACGCCCCACGGGCGGCGACCATCGTCGGGCTCCTCGTCGGGGTGGCGCTCTTCTCGGTGGCCTCGGTGGTGTGGCTCGCGACCTTGATCGCGAACCGCCACGGCGCGGTGCTGATCGCGGTGACGGCGGTGGCTGGACAGGTGGCGGTCGTCGCCGCCTCGGCGCTCGCGAGCCTGGGCGCGCGACGGCTCACGCTCCGCCTCTTCGAGCGAGGACCCGCCTGGCTGAACTCGGCCACCCTGTTGGGCCTCCTGGGCGCCGGCGGCCTCGGCGTCGTAGCGCTGGCGGTCCTCCTGTTCTGGGACATCGCCGTCGCCGCCGACGTCCTGGTGGTCGCCTCCCCGATCACAGCGGCCGTGGGGGGGATCCTGGTGGCGCGCTGGATCGGCCGGCGCCTGCCGCGAGCCCGCTGGGCGCTGGTGGCCCAACCGCTCGTGGCCGTCGCCCTCATCGGGCTGGGGGGAGCGAGCCCGGCGAGCCGGCACCAGGTGATCACCGCGCCGGGCACCGGCAAGCACCTTCTGGCCGGGGTGCTCTCGCTCTCGGACCTCGACCGGGATGGCTCCCCGAGCTTCCCGGCCCCCTTGGACTGCGCCCCCCTCGACGGCGAGATCCACCCCTATGCGTGGGAGATCGAGGGCAACGGGATCGACGAGAACTGCGACGGCTCCGACGAGGTCGTGCTCCCGGGCGTGCGCGACGCGCGCCCCTTCGAGCGCCCGGAGGGGCCGCCGCCGAACCTCGTCCTGATCACCTTCGACGCCTTGCGTGCCGACCACCTCGGCTTCATGGGCTACGAGCGCCCGACCAGCGCCACCCTGGACCGCCTCGCGGCCCGGAGCGTCGTCTTCGAGCAGGCCTTCAGCCAGGACTCCGGCACCGTGCCCAGCTTGCACGCGCTCAGCACGGGCAAGACCCCCTTCCAGGCCGAGCTGTTGCACCCCGACAAGTTCCCCCCAGCCCTCGGCCCCGGCGAGCGCCTGCTCGCGGAGGTCCTGTCCGAGGCGGGCTACGCCACCGAGGCGATCCTCTGCGGCTCGGTCTTCAGCTCGAAGCGCTGGAACCTGAACCGCGGCTTCGACCGCTACCGCAACGTCTGCGGCAAGGACAGCGCGCACCTCGCCCCCCGGGTCACGGAGGCCGCCCTGGTCTCGCTCCGGGCCCACCTCGCCGCCGGCCGGCCCTTCTTCCTCTGGGTCCACTACTACGACCCCCACGGCTCCTATACGAGCCACGAGGATCGGGCCTTCGGCGATGAGAAGATCGACGACTACGACGAGGAGATTCACTACGCCGACGAGCACTTCGGCGGCCTCTACGCGGCCCTCGAGCGCCTCCTGGATGAGCCACGTCCCCGGCCTACCTGGGTCGCCTTCACCGCCGATCACGGCGAGGCCTTCGGGGAGCACGGCCCCGATCCCCACGCCCGCAACCTCTACTGGGAGGTGACGCGGGTCCCGCTGCTCGTCGCCGGCCCGACCTCCACGGGATTCGAGCCGCGGCGTATCTCGGATGCCGTGGTGGCGATGAGCGACCTCTACCCCACCTTCCTCGACCTCGCGGGCGCCGAGCGACCCGAGGGCTGCTCGATGGTCAGCCAGGCGCCGGTCCTCCTGGGCGAGGCGCCCGACCTCGAGCGCATCGTCTTCCAGGAGAACTCCTACAGCCGCCCGCGCCGGGATACCAAGGGTGCGGTGACCAGCCGCTACCACTACATCGCCGACATGACCACGGGCGTGAACGAGCTCTACGACCACCGCGAAGACCCCCGAGAGGTCGACAATCTGGTGGGGCAGGGCCTCGAGATCGAGCAGCACCTCGCCCGCGCCATCGGGACCCTCCTCCGCCTCTCCGAGGTCCCGGAGAACCTGAGCAAGTGACAACGCTCCGCCCGGAGCCCCGCGCCTCGAGCCGGCTGCTGGCCCTCGAGGGCCCGTGGTACTGGACGCTGATGGGCCTCGGCATGGTCTTCGCGATCCTGCCTTTCTGGGCCGGCGACGTGCTCCCCTTCCAGGACTACGCGGGGAATATGAGCTACGCCGCGATCCTGGGAGGCGCCGAGGCGGGCTCCCTGTACGACCGCACCTACGTGACCGGCGGGCTGCTCGATCCCAACGGCCTGCTCTTCTTCGTCTGGGCCTGGCTCTCGCCGCTGACCGGCTACCTCGTCGCGGGCAAGGTCCTCCTGAGCGCCTACGCCATCGCCCTGCCCCTGTCCGTCGACCGGCTCCTGGTGGCCGCGGGCCGCGATCGGCGCTTCGCCCTCGCGTCGCTGCTGCTGGTCTTCAACAGCTCGATGATGATGGGCTTCGTGAGCTTCGCCACCTCGATCCCCCTGGCGATCTTCACGATGGCCCAGGCCTTCCGCTTCCACGACGCCCCCACGTGGCGGCGGGGCGCCGCCGTGGCCGGCCTTGCGATGCTGACCTTCCTGGGCCACGCCCACCTCTACCTCCTCCTCGGCATCATGGCGCTCGGCTTCGTCGGCATGCTCGCCCGCACCTGGAGGCACTTCGTCCAGCTCTGCGCTCCCTTTGCGGTGAGCCTCCTCCTCTTTGTGCCCTGGGCCTGGGATAACTTCGTCGATCCCCCGGACCCCAGCGCCCTCGGCGGCAGCGCCCTCGCTCCCCACTTCCAGCATCCCTCCAAGCTCTAC
>CAZEHU010000504.1:0-3441 GCA_964511605.1 uncultured Myxococcales bacterium | reverse complement strand
CTCCGGGGGCCCAGGTCCCGCCTCGCACCCTGGCGGTCGGCTCCCCTGCGCGGGTGCGCCGAGAGCTCCGCCCCGACGAGCTCGACGACAACCGCCTGCGGGCCGGCCACTACGTCGAGCTGGCCGGGACCTACCTGGCGTCCGGCCTCGGCGCCGTCGTGGCCGCGTGAGGTCGCGGACCCTGGCAGCGCGCTGTGCCCTCCACGGGACGGCGCTTGCGACGCTGGCCACGCTCTTTTGCGGCGGCGCCACCACCGCTCGCGCCGAGAGCAAGCCCCGCCTCGATCTGGCCATCGCCGGCGGCTCGGTGATCCCCCTCGAGGACTTCGACAGCATCGGCAATGCCTACGGCGGCAGTGTGGCCCTGCGTCTGTCCGCGTTCCGCTTCGGCTTCGGCTTCGGCGGTGTGCTACCCGACGCCCGGCCTCAAGGACACCTTGGCGCCTTCTGGGGGGAGTGCACCTGGTACGTCCTGCCCCTGGACGATGGCACGGACCGGGTCTGGGCCCCCTACGTCATCGGGGCGGTGGGCCTGATCACCGACGACGGGGATCCGGGACCCGATCCCGACGGCATCGAGCCGGCCCGCTGGAACCTGAGCGGCCCCGATCCCCTCTTCACCCTCGGAGGCGGCGTCCGCTACGGACCGGCCCGCGGCCTGTACCTGCAGGTGGACGTCCGCCAGCACAACATACGCCACGCGGGGCTCAGCCTGGGGGCCGGGTACTCGTTCTGAGGGAGGCCGGCGCGGCCCCTGGCCAGAGGCCAGGGCAGCGGGCGATCTAGTCGTAGATGCAGCGCATGCCCACCGAGGGGCTGTGGGTAGCTCCGTCGAGCTCGAAGGCCTTGTTCAGGTCCTGGGCCGGCGTATCGAAGGCGCCGCCGTAGTTCTTTCGGAGCTGGCTGCCGGGCTCGCTGGTGGCGACCCACTCGCTGACATTGCCGTAGATGTCGTAGATGCCGCCGTGGCTCGGCGAGGTGAGCCCGATGGGCTGGGTGAACTGGTTGCCGCAGCCGGGACCCGTGCCGATGTCGAACCACGCGACGCTGCACGTTGGCGGATCGTTGCCCCAGGGCCAGGTCTGCGCGTGATCCCACATCCCCGCGGCGCGCAGCCACTCCTCCTCGGTGGGCAAGCGGCCGCCGGCCCACCCGCAGTAGGCCTGGGCCTGGCTCCACGTGACGCAGGCCACGGGATGATCGACCGTGGGGCCCGGCGCCAGCGGCAGCGCCGGGTTCTGCGCAGGGCATACCGCCAGGGAGCACACCCCATCGATGATGCAGCGGGTGTAGTGGGCGATGGAGACCTCGTACTGGTCGATCTTCCAGGCGGTCTCGTGGAAGACCTTCGGGACGTCGGTCCGGGAGTTCAGCGAGGAGTAGGCGGTGCTGTTGACGCAGCGGAAGAGGCCCTGGTGGCAGATGTTCCCGTCCACGCAGTCCGGGGAGTACTCCGATTCATCCGTCGGCCAGCAGGCGAAATTCTCGGTCTCCCAGCCGGTCTCCGTGGTGCAGCCCCCCTGCGCGCCGGCGAGGAGCGCGAGGACCACCAGAGCCGTCCCGTGGCGGTGGGCAGCGGCGCGACGATCGCCCATCAGAAGCTCCACCCCACGCCGAGCCCGGCGCTGTCGGGACCGACCATGGGCCGAAGCGTCATGCGGCTGTCGTCCCTCTCGTCGTCCCTCCTGTCGTCGTAGCGGGAGCTCGCTTCGTCCCCGCCACCGGAGGAGACCGCGAAGAAGACGATCGAGACCAGGGCGGAGACCCCCCCCACCACGAAGAGGGTGCCGGCTCCCTGGGCGTTTTGATCGCCGACCCGCTGGGCCTCCTCGGCCTCCACCTGGGTGAGGGAGACGATGTTGCCGCTCGCGCCATACTGATCCCGCACGGAGCTCGGCACCCGGGCGTACTCGGTCTCCGCCAGGCTCATCAAGCCCGCCCCGCCGGCCGAGGCCCCGATGGCCCCGACGAGGAAGATCCACGCCGCCACCCGCATGCCCTTGCGCGCCTTCTTGGGCTTGGGCTTGGGCTTGTCGGGCTTTGGCGCCACCGCTACGGGTGGGGGCTTGGGGGTCGCCTTCTCCTCCAGCTCCAGCTCGGCGTGCAGGGTCTTCTTGTCGCCCGCCTTCACCTCGACCGGCTTCACGAAGAGCTGGTAGCCCTTCGCCTCCACCACCAGCTCGTGGGGTCCGGCCGAGACCTCGATCTTCTTGTCGATGGGACCGCTGCCGAGGGGACGACCGTCCAGGCGCACCTTGGCGCCGCGCTCGTCGACCACGATGCGCAGCCAGGCCCGCTCCTCCTCCTTGACCATGCGGACCACCACGGTCTGGCGGCTGCCCGCCGCCACCTCCGCTGTGATGTCGAACTCCTGATACCCTCCCGCGGAGACGCGGATGCGGTGCTTCCCCACCTTCAGGCGGAGGGGCTGGTCGAGGGGTGTGGTGCCGACCTTGCTGCGGCCCACCTTCACGGTCGCGCCGGCGAGATCCACGTCCAGCACGATCTCACCCTGGGTGCGCTGGGCCTTCTCGAGCCGGGCGAGCTCCGCGAGGTGGTCGGAGACCGCCTTGCGCTTGGCCCGATCCTCCACGAGCTCCTTGTACTGCTCGAGGTAGAGGATCGCGTTCTTGTAGTCGCCCTTCTTCTCGTAGGCGCGCGAGATGTTCTGGAAGAAGACC
The DNA here is from genome assembly GCA_964511605.1 of uncultured Myxococcales bacterium. GTDB lineage: Bacteria > Myxococcota_A > UBA9042 > PHBI01 > JACKFB01 > CAZEHU01. Next base: position 760 of record CAZEHU010000504.1, on the reverse strand, counting down.
GGCTGGCGCTCGTAGCCGAGGGCCTGGGTCAGCTCCGCGATCGCGCGATCGTAGTCCTCCTCCTTGAAGGCCTCCCCGGCGCGCTTGTAGTGCTCGACCGCCTTGGCTCGACGCTCCTCGGCGTCGTCCGCCCGGGCCTCGCCCGCGCCGGCCGCCAAGAGGCCCACGGCCAGGAGGGCCGAGGCCAGGAGGAGACGCAGAGAGGGGAGCACGTTCGCGATGGCCCCCACTACCACTCTCCGAAGGGGTTGCCGCCGGGTTTCTTGTCCGGCTTCTTGGTCTTCTTCGGGGTCGGCTTGGGGGGGGCCTTCCGCACCGGCTTGCGGACGACCTTGCGCGCGGGCTTGCGGGTCGGCCTCCTCTTCGCTTGGGCGGGCGCGGGTTTGGGAGGCTCCGCCTTCAAGGCCGGCTCCGTCGGGGAGCCCAGATCCGACGCCACGGGCGCCTTGATCGCCACAGCGAGCACCTTGGACGATGCGACGGTCTTGCCGCCGCGGAGGAGCTTGACGACCCCGACGCTCCCCACCCCGAGGCGCGTCGCTTTCAGGGTCCAGGCGCCCTCCTTCTTGTCGACGATCTGCATGCCGCGGATCTCTGGACCCTCTTGCGTATCGAAGCTGCCCTCGGACGCGATGGTGAGGATGAGATCATCGCCCAAGGTGACCTTCTCGGCGCTCAGCTTCACGTCCAGCGTCGGGGCGGGCGCCGCCACCTCGGCGCGGGGGGCCGCCCCTTCCCCTCCGCCCTTCGTCTCCGTGGC
>CAZEHU010000503.1:0-3445 GCA_964511605.1 uncultured Myxococcales bacterium | reverse complement strand
CTGGGCCCCCTTGGGGCGGGGGCCCATTGGGCCGGGGCCCGCGGGGGGCGGGGCGGGGCCCTCTGGATCCTCGAAGAGGCAGAAGCGCTGCTTGGTCTCGAGGATGCGGCGCGTAGAGGCCTCGCACTCCTCCCCATCGACCTCGCCGCTGGCGAGGCCGGCCTCGATGGCCTCGACGGTCGCGATCACCTCCTGCATCGACATGGTGACATGCAACAGGAGGTCCGCGCCGGCCTTCAGGGCTTCGTAGCCCGAGAGGGCGTCCGGCTCGAGGCCGATTCGCACCCCCTCCATGCCGAGGCTGTCGGTCATCACGAGGCCGGCGAATCCGAGCTCGGTGCGCACCAGATCGGTGGAGATCGACCTGGACGTGATCGCGCTCCGCTCCGCATCCCAGGCGTCATAGCGCGCCGGGATCGTCATCAACGCGCCGACCCCGGCCTCGATGCTGGAGACGAATGGAGGCAGGAGAGTCGCCTCGAGGGTGGCCAGCGTGGCGTCGTTGACCACCTCGACCTTGTGGGTATTGCCGTCGGTCATGCCGTCGCCCGGGAAGTGCTTTCCGGTGGCGATGATCAGGTTGTGCTGCAGCCCGAGCACCGCTGCACGGCCCAGGTCGGCGTTGAGCTGGGGATCGGGAGAGAAGGCCCTCGTATTCAGGTTGCCGTTGCGGGTCGAGGTGACCGTATCGAGGACCGGTCCGAGGTTCATGTTGAAGCCGAGCGCGCGGATCTCGCGGGCCATGAGATCGAACTGCTGAAATGCGATCAAGGGATCCCCGATCGAGCCCAGGGGCATCGAGCCGATCGTATCCGTGCCGCCTGTGACGCGGTTGATCGCGGCGTTGGGGCCCCCCTCCTGATCGAGCGAGACGAACAGGGGCACCCCCGTGGTTTCCCAGGCCAGGCTGCGGGCGGCGTGGGCCACCGCGAGGGTCGTTCGGGCCTCGTCCGGTGCGATGACACCCGGGGGACCGAGGAAGACCCCGCCGATAGCGAACGTGGTCAGCAGCGTCTCGGCCTCGCTGTCCACACCATCGCCCGCCTTGTCGATGCCGAGGAGGAGGTGCTGGCCGACTCGCTGTCGCACGCTCAGGCCGTCCCAGAGCGCGTCGATGTGTTCGGCTACGACGTCGCAGTATGGCAGCTCGACGGCTGCCGGATCGAAGGCGGGGAGCTCGGGGCCCGTATCGCTCGGTGCTTCGGGGTCGGTGCCTTGGGCGGTGCTCTTCGCGTCGCCGCCCGTGGCCGGGCTCTCCGAACCCTCGCCTCCGCAAGCGAGCCCCCCCACGAGGGCCGCTCCGCCGGTGGCGAGGAGCACGAGCGAGCTCGCGGGGCCGAGGGCTCGGATACGGGCTGAGATCCGGGGCTCGTCCCTGGGCGTGTGGCGACGTCGCATCTCGGGTAGATTGGGGGGCACCTCCCCCAGACAGCAACCAAGGAGTCCGCACGTGCCGCCGACGCGCCGGCATCTGGTGCTCGTCATCGACTCGGATCCCGTGACGGCCGGGGGCCTGTCGCGGCTCCTGGCGTCGACGGATACCGAGCTGATCCAGGTGGAGAGCGCCCGCGAGGGCTACCGCTCGGCGCAGACCGCCCATCCGGACGTGATCTTCGTCTGTGCAGACATGGCCAATGGGCTGGCCACCTGCAACAACCTGAAGTCCGATCCCTTGCTCCGACGGGTGCCGGTGGTCCTGATGAGCGCCCGGTGGGATCCGCAGATGCAGGCACTGCATCGCTCCTTGCCGACGGCGGCGGATCACTACGTGGACAAGCCCCTGAACGACGACATCATCGGGCTTCCCTCCCTCTCCGCCTTCTTCACGCCACGTACGCGCCCGGTCCGAGGGCCCGCGGAGGCCGACGGCGGGCGCCCGAGGACAGCGGGGGCCCCCGCCACTACGGTCGACCTGGGGGCGGCCGCCAGCGCGCTGGACAAAGAAGCGCGGCGAGCACGAGGTCCAGACATCGCTTCGGCCCGCGGGCACGAGGCTCCGCACCGCGCGACCCACGTCGAGCTCCCCTCCGAGGGGGAGCGGGTGGACGAGATCCTCGCGGCCCTCGACGTCGCGGACGGCGTGGCGCGCCGCGGGGCGCTCGGGGCCGGAGATCCGCTCGGCGCCATCCAGGAGATGGAGCGGGAGTCGCTCCTCATCCGGGAGCGGCTCGACGCTCAATCCCACGAGCTCGATGCGCATCGTCACCGCATGGAGTTGGTCCGGGAGCAGCACCACGCGATCGCTGACGAGCTGACGCGGCTCCGCGAGACCCATGCCACCGACCTTGCGGCCCTCGAGGACAAGAGCGCCCACATCGCCGGGCTCGAGCAGCGGTTGGTGGACGAGGTGGAGCGCCGCGATCAGCTCGAGGCCGATCTCAAGGCGGCACGGACCGCCGGGGAGGCGGCGCTCTCCGATCTCTTCACCACCAAGGCGGCGGCGGCCGAGGCCGGGCGCGATCGGGACCGCATCCAGGAGGAGCTCGAGGCGCGCATCGCCGAGCTCGAGGCGGAGCGGGAGAGGGACAGCTCCGTGCGCGAGGGTGTCCTCGACGATATCCGTGCGCTCGGCGCGGAGAGGGACGCCATCGCCCTCGCGCTCGCGGACGCCGAGCGGGAGGGCCAGGAGACCCTGGCCCGGGCGCGGGAGGAGCGTGACGAGGCCCTCGCGCGGCTCGAGTCCATCGACGCCGATCAGGCCGAGGCGCGCCAGGCGATCGTGGAGGCGCGCGACGCGGCACAGGAGGCCGAGGGATCGGCACGAGCGGAGCTCGAGGGCACCCTCGCGGGGTTGGAGGTGGCCCTCGAGGAGGGGCGCGCTCTCGGTGCCGAGCTCGAGGAGGCCCGAACCAGCGCCGGGGACGCAGCGACGGCCCGCGATGAGGCGATCGACGCTCTCGAGGCGGCACGGGCAGCCAGCGCGCGGCATGAGGCGGAGCGCGATGCCGCCCAGGTGCTCGCGGAGTCGACCTCCGCCGAGCTCGAGGTGGCTCGCCAGGCGGCCGAGGCGGTGGCGGCCGAGCGGGACGTCGCGTGCGCCGCGGCCACGGCCTCGGCGGCGGAGCGCGACGAAGCCAGGAGTGCTGCCGCCGATGCGGCCTCCAGGCTGCTCGAGGCCCGCGAGGAGGTCGAGGCTACCGCCTCCGAGCTCGATGGGCTGCGGAGGGCCGCGGAGGCAGCGACAGCGGAGCGGGACGAAGCGCGCGCAAGCCTCGAGGCCCTGTCCGAGGCCCTCGACGCGGCTAGGGCCGAGGCGGAGGCGATGGGCACGGAGGTCGCAACAGCTCGCGAAGCCGCTACCGCTGCCGCCGCGGAGCGCGGCGACGCCCGGTCGGCTGCGGAGGCTGCGGCCGCGCAGCTCGAAGAGGTCCGAGCGTCAGAGGAGGCCGTGGCTGCTGAGCGCGACGAGGCTCGCTCGGCCGCGGCGTCTGCGGCTGCTGAGCGC
>CAZEHU010000502.1:0-3446 GCA_964511605.1 uncultured Myxococcales bacterium | reverse complement strand
GCTCTTCACCGATGGGGCCGAGAGCCTGAATACCGATGGCCACGACTTCTTCCACCCGGCGGTGCAGGCCAAGCGGCTCGCGTTCGGCCTCGGCTGCAAGACCGACGAGGACTGCCGGGGCGGGGCCACCTGCGTCGACCTGCCCGATCAGGACGAGGAGCTCGGTCGCTGCTTGCCCCCGGGGGGCAGCTTCGCCGATGTGCCCGCGGTCGCCGACGTGGAGGGCTACAACGCCCTGAGCCGACCGGACGGCTCCCCCATCAGCATCAAGACGGCGGTCATCCACCTTCGCGGCACCGAGGGCAACGGGACCCACGATCTCAACAACATCGCTGCGAACCAGGCGATCGCCACCGCGGGTGGCGGGGGCGATATCGTCGATGTCATCGCCTCCGATCCGGCGCAGATGAAGGCCGAGCTCTTCAAGAAGATGAGCCCGAACTTCAAGTGCGAGCCCACGGACCTGTAGGCGGCGCCGGGGACCCCCTAGATGCCCTCGCCGGCGCTCGTGGCCGTGAAGACGATGAGGCCGATAGCCACACCCACGCCTGCCGTGATGAGCAGGACCGTCTTGGGCGTCGACAGGAGCTGGACGTCGTAGTCCTTGAGGTCCTGGAGCATCAGGAGGGTGTCGCGATCGGAGGCGACGAGCTGGCTCGAGGTCATCTTGAAGTTGAAAGGCGTGACCGGGTAGCGGCGTCCGCCGTTGGAGACCACGGAGATCGCCGTCTGGCGGTCGACGAGCAGCTCCGCGCCGTCGAGAGCCTTGACCACCTTCGGCACCTCGTCGGGGCGCTGGAGGTTGGCGAACTCCTCGGGCGCGAGGTGGTACGTATTGAAGCAGCCGCCCAGGGTGGCGGCGAGGAAGAGGAGCGTCGCGAGGAGGACCGCCGGGGGGCCTTCGAGGCGAGCGCGGTCTGGGGCGGCTGGGGCAATGCTCATGGGCTTCCAGGCTCCGATGGGTGGGGGCTTGGGCGCTCGAGGGCGCGCTCTGGGACCGGGGTGGTCGACCCGCGCGCTCGGGCGGCGCGCGATCGTATAGCAGCGCACCGGGGCGCCGTCACCTGCCGCTTCGCCGAGCGAGGTGCCTGAAGCAGGGGGATCAGGATCGCTCGACGGACAAACGGATCTCGTGGCCGTCCACCTGCCCCTCGAAGGACGCGCGGGCGTCCGCGTGCTCGGTGCGGACCTCTGCGCCGATCTGCTCGTGGTCGATGAGGGCGTCGCGGCGGATCGCCTCCGCGAAAGCGGCGTAGGCGGCGAGCACGGCCTCGTCGCCATCGAGCTCGAGGCGGACGCGGTCGGTGAACTCGAGGCCCGCCTCCTTGCGCAGCGCCTGGATGCGGCTCGCCACCTCGCGGCTCAGGCCCTCCACGCGGAGCGCTTCGGTGAGGTCGGTCTCGAGCACCACCACCCCGACGGCCCCGCCCGCGGCCGCCCAGCCCTCGAGCTCCTCCACCTGTACCTGCACCTGGTCCGGATCGAGTCGGACCACCTCCTCGCCCGGGAGGGTGAGCTCGTAGACCCCCTCAGCGACGAGGGCCTGGCGAACGGTGGCGGGGTCGGCGGCGTCGAGGGCCTTGCGTACGATCGGCATCCGCTTGCCGAAGGTGGGGCCGAGCGCGCGGTAGTTGGGCTTGACCGAGAAGCGGACGAACTGCGCCGCGTCCTGGGTGAACTCCACCACCTTGACGTTCAGCTCCTCGGCCATCAGCGGGATGTAGGGATCGAGGCGCGAGGCGAGCTCCGGGTGACCGAGGATCAGCTCCGCCCGTGCGAGCGGCTGGCGCACCTTGATCTTGTGGCTGGCGCGGGTCGCGAGGCCGAGGCTCACCACGTCGCGCACGGCCTGCATCTCCTCGCTGAGGGCCTCGTCGCCGAGGGCCTCGTCGGCGAGGGGCCAGTCGGTGAGGTGGACGCTGGGCTTCGGAGCCGCGTCGGCGTCGGCGTCGGCAGCGACCGGGCTGAGCACGAGGTTCCGGTAGATCTCCTCGGAGAGGAAGGGCACGAAGGGGGCCGCCATGCGCGACATGGTCACCAGCACCTCGTACAGGGTGTGGTAGGCATCCCACTTGTCCTGGGCGTCCGCCCCCGCGGGGCCCCAGAAGCGATCGCGGCTCCGGCGGACGTACCAATTGGACAAGGCGTCGGTGAGCCGGATGATCCGCTGGGCCGCGTCGTACAGGCGGTAGTTGTCCATATACGCGGTGACCTCCCGGAGCGAGAGGTGCAGCTCTGAGAGCATCCAGCGATCGAGCAGGCTTCGATCGGCGGCCGGGCGCGCGGGGCTCGAGCCGGGATCGAAGCCATCGATGTTCGCGTAGATGGTGAAGAAAGCGTAGACGTTCCGGAGCTTGATCAGGAATTCCTGCTGGCTCTGGCGCACGGCCTCCGCGCTGTAGCGCGTATTGTTCCAGGGCGGATTCGCCGCGTAGAAGTACCAGCGCATCGCGTCCGCGCCGTCGGACTCAAGGATCTGATCGGGCGGGGTGTAGTTGCCCTTGGACTTGGACTCCTTCTTGCCGTGCTTGTCGCAGACATGGCCGAGGACGATGCAGGTCTTGTAGGGGTGGGGGAGGTCGGCCTCCTCGTGGAGGAGGGTCGAGATCATCAAGAGGCTGTAGAACCAGCCGCGGGTCTGGTCGATGGCCTCGGAGATGAAGTCGGCCGGGAAGGCCTCCCGGAAGCGATCCTGCCCCTTGTGGGGCCAGCCGAACTGGGCGAAGGGCATGCAGCCGGAGTCGAACCAGCAGTCGATGACCTCGGGGACCCGGCGCATGGTGCTGCCGCATCCGCTGCACGGGAAGGTGACCGCGTCGATCCACGGCTTGTGCACCTTGAGGTGCTCGCTCAGGGAGGGATCGGTGGCCTTGGCGGAGGCGAAGCTCGCGAAGGCCTCGGGGTTCCGCTCCTCGATCGCGGCCGCGGAGCTCGGCGCTTCGCGATGGTCACAGTCCTCGCAGATCCAGATGTTGAGCGGGGTGCCCCACCAGCGCTCGCGGCTCAGCGCCCAGTCGACGTTGTTGTCCAGGAAGTCGCCGAAGCGGCCATCCTTGATGTGGTCGGGGATCCAGTGGATCGCCTGGTTGTTGGCCTTCGCCCGCTCGATGAGCTCGGTGGTGCGGATGAACCACGCGGGCCGGGCGTACTGGATGAGGGGATCGTCGTCCGCGCGCCAGCAGAAGGGGTAGTCGTGGCGGTAGACCTCCTCCTTGTACAAGAGGCCTCCTCGCCGAAGGTGGCGGATGATGTCGCGGTCGGCCTCCTTGCAGAAGCGCCCGGCGAAGTCGGTCACCCGCTCGTCGAAGGTCCCGTCGGGCCCCACGAGCTGGAGGAGACCCACGCCGGAGGCCTTCGCGGCCCGGAAGTCGTCCTCACCGAAGGCCGGGGCGGTGTGCACCACGCCCGTACCGGCATCGGCGGTGACGAAGTCGCCCGAGATCACG
>CAZEHU010000501.1:0-3453 GCA_964511605.1 uncultured Myxococcales bacterium | reverse complement strand
AGCAGATAGGGGACAAAGCCGATGCGGGTGAGCCCGAGGGCGTAGTTGAGCAGGGTGAAGGGGATAGCGGGGGACAGGCGCGTGAGGAAGACGACGCGGAGAGCGCTGTCGGCCATGGCCCGGTCGACGGCCGACCAGGCGGGCCGCCCCTCGAGCGCACGAGCGACGCGCTCTCGGAGCAGGGTGCGGCCGAGGAGGGCCGCCCCGAGGGCTCCGAGGGTAGCGCCCGGAACGACGACGAGCACCCCACCGCCGAGGCCCCAAGCGAGGCCGGCGAGCAGGGTCAGCGCGGAGCCAGGGATCATCAGGATCGTGGCGACCGCGTAGAGGCCCGAGAAAGCGACCATGCCCCAAGGCCCCGCCCCGCCCAGCGTGCTGTCGATCCAGAGGAGGAGGTCGGACATGGAGCTCGAGCCCTAGTCCAACGCGCCACCACAGGAGGAGCCGGCGCCCGCGGTGCAGCCGAAGCAGTGGGAGTCCACGGCGATGGGCTCGTCCTCGAGGACCTCGGCGCCCTCGAGCTCGAAGATGGTGCGTGCGCGGCGGCTGCCGAGGCCCACCTCCAGCATCTGGTTGAAGTCGCAGTCGTAGAGGCGACCGCGCCAGTCCACCGAGAGGAGGTGGCGGCACATCAGGCCGCCGACCGTTCCAGGGTTGAAGGCCTCGACGAGGGCGGTGGTGTAGGAGGCCAGGCGGCCCTCCCGCTCGAGGCTGCGGGCGAAGCGGCTGATGGGCATGTTGGCCAGGGTCAGGAGGCGATCGAAGGTGATGCCGAAGTCCTCGTGGAGGTGCCTCTTGTAGGTCACCTCGAGGCCCGCCTGGGCGGGGGGGAGGAAGGCCCCTCCGGGGTTGTAGACGAGGTCGAGCAGGAGCTCGCCGGAGCCATCGCCGTAGCCGAGGGCGTTCAGGCGGCGGAGGGCCTCGATCGAAGCGTCGAAGACGCCCTTGCCACGCTGCTTGTCGACGTTCTCGGGGCCGTAGCACGGCAAGGAAGCGACGATCTGGACACGATGATCGGCGAGGAAGGCGGCGAGATCCTCCTGGCCCGGCTCGAGGAGGACGGTCAGATTGCAGCGATTCATCACCTGCAGGCCCCGCTTGCGGGCGCCCTGGACGAGGAGGCGGAAGTGGGGGCTCAGCTCTGGAGCGCCGCCTGTGATGTCGACGTGGGTGATCGAGGAGCTGCGGTCGAGGAGCGCGAGGACAGCGAGCGCGGTGCGCTCGTCCATCATCTCGGTCCGCTTGGGGCCCGCGTCCACGTGGCAGTGATGGCAGGCCTGGTTGCAGCGCTTGCCGAGGTTGAGCTGAAGCGTCGACGGCCGGGCGCGGCGGAGGGGGACGAGGCCCTCGCGATCGAGGCGATCGAGGAAGTCCGGGCCACCTCGATGGTGGGAGACGATGGGGAATGCGGCGGTCACGGAGCCTCGCTCGTTCAGAAGCGGAAGAGCAGGCCGATGCTGGGCGTGAGCACCAGGCCCGAGATGTCGATCTCCCGTCGGATCTCCAGGGGGTCGACCACATCGACGTCGATGCCCACAGATGCCGTGCCGACGTATTGGGTTACCGTGAGCTCGGCGGCGAGGAAGAGGTGCTCGTAGCCGATCGAGGCGCCGACCTGGCCGCCGACGTACAGGCCGGTCTGCTCGGCGAAGGCCTCGGCGCCGACGGGCAAGCCGGCGTCGAAGTGGAAGTCGGTGCGCATCGTCGACCAGTACAGGCGCGGGCCGAACCAGAAGTGGCCGATGGTGCCGGTCCAGCCGAAGAGGATGGGCGCGTCGATGTCGAAGCGGCTCGAGTCGAGCTTGCCGAGGATCTTCAGGTCCAGCTCGGGGGTGGCGTGGGCCGTGGCTCCGAGACCGATGCTCATGTCGACGCCATTGTCCTCGTCGCGGAGGACCTGGTAGCGCATGCCGAGGCGGCCTGTATTGGCCGTGAGGCGGAGGCCGGCCTCGAGGCGCTGGGCGAGGCCGACCGCGACCGCGACCTCCGGTGTGAACGCGGGGCTGTTCGCGACCAGGCCGGCGACCGCGCTGGCCACGTCGACCATCTGCTCCTCGCTCAAGGACTCGCCGGACTCGACGACCTCGTAGGCGGTGTCTGCGAGATCGATGGCGTCGAGCACGCCGGTCACGGGGATGACGGTGTCGAGGGCAAGACCCACGTGGACCTCACCGGGCTCGAGCACCTCGGCGGGCCGCATGGTGGTCGTCAGGGGCGCGCACGCGCTGGCGGTGACGCAGGCGAAGAGGATGGCGACGGCGGATCTCATCCTCGGGAGGCTAGCCCACCCCTAGGCGATCCGCACCTCGACCTCCTGGCCGCCGCCCAGATGGATGCGATCGCCGGTGAGGAGCGCCACCGGCACCTCGGCGGTGGCGCGGAGCATGCGGCCGCCGCTGGCGCGCTGGACCTCGACGGGGAGGCTGTTGGTGCTGCGGAGGCGCGGGGTGGGACCGGGCATGAGCTCGAGGCCGTAGGGGCCGGGGACCGTGACGTCGTTCGAGAGGCTCGCGCCGAGGCGGATGGGGCCGTCGAGCCGGCGGCGCTCCTTGCCGACCACCCTGCCGTGCAGGCGATCGTGGACGACGAGGGTCAGCTCGGGGGCGCTGGGCTCGGCGCGGGGGCCACGCTGGGGGCGGGCGCGGAGGAGGATCCAGGCGAGGACGACGATGAGGAGGAATCCGAGGCCCCCCGCGACGCACCAGGGAGTCCAGCGGCGATCCCAGCGGAGCATGCCCTCGGGCTCGGGCCAGAGCACCGGCAGGTCGGGGGCTGTGATGCTGGCCGGCAGCTCGGGAGGGACCTCCACGTGGATCTTGGCCTTGTTGCGGCGGACGACCGGCTTCACCGGCTCGGGGACGAGGCGCGCCGGGTCTAGCCAGCCGGCCAGATCCACCCGAAGACCCTCGGCGGCCGGGCCCGTGCCCGGGCCGCCGGCCTGGGTGGACACGAAGACCTCCCAGGCCTCGACCCGGTCGGCGGAGACGATGGGGCGGAGCACGGCGGTCAGGGCGTGGCCGTCGAGCCAGTAGGGGGGGCGCGTCCAGGAGAAGTCGGGCACATCGCGCTGCTGGGGGGCGCGGCTCTCGAGGTCGCGGGTGACGAAGACGAGCACACGCAGCAGATCCTTGGCCCCGAGGGCCTCGGGCGCTGCCCACTCCTCGGAGGCGGCGTGCAGGAGGGCGTCGTTGGCGCGGCGGTAGCGACGGGGCTCCCTGCGCTCCTCGATGCGGAGGAGGAGGTCGTCGAGGTCGCTGATCTCGCGGATCACGACGGGCTCGCCGAGGGGGACGGCTCTGCGCTCGGCCTCGAAGACGGCGATGCGGTCGCCAGTGCAGAGGCCGAAGAGCAGGTCGCGGAGGGGGGCAGCCTCGGCCTCGTGGGCGGGCCGGTACTCGCGATGGGCGTCGAGCCCGAGCACCAGGGAGATCGGCCGGCGGCGGGGATTCTGGC
>CAZEHU010000500.1:0-3462 GCA_964511605.1 uncultured Myxococcales bacterium | reverse complement strand
CCCTCGGGCTCACGCTCGTGGCCTGCGGACCGGACGCCCGGCCGCCGGACCGGGCGCCGCCCGTGATGAACCCGACCGCGGGCTCCTTCAACGCACGCATCCCGCTATCGGACAGCGGCGGCGCCCACGAAGGCAAGCAGGACCTCGACGGCGACGGGTCCGAGGACTGTTGGCGCGCCTTCCACTCCAAGGGCGGCGGGCTCGAGGGCGTGACGCTCAGCGTACAGCTCGGCTGCGAGGGTCCCATGTCGACCTTCAGCACCGTCGCGCCCCAGGCACGGCTCGCTCTCGCGGTGCCGCTGCCCCTCGAGTATCGCCTCAAGCCGGCCATGCTCTTGGGCGCGATCGATCTGCTCTTCGGCGAGGAGCACCTGCGACGGATCGCCTCTCAGCAGCCCTTCACCGCGCCCATGGCCGACGGCTCCCTCGCCTGGCTCGTCGACCGACACCGGATCCGGCCCATGGGCACACGCAGTCCCTTCTTCGAGGTGCGTGCCTACGCGCCCCAGTGGGTACCCGGGCGCCCGACCGTGCCCGAGCCGGAGGTGGTGGTGCTCACCGCGCCGCGGGACCGGAAGGTGCTCGAGGGCCTGGGCATCCTCACGGAGGCGCCAAGACCGATCCCGGGCCTCGACAAGGCCCGCGCGCCCCACACCCTGGTGGTCTACAGGGGGCAGCTCCACGGGAGCATCCAGCCTGCCGGCTCCTGCCATCGTTGGGAGCTCCAGACCACGGGCCGCTCCATAGGCGTGTACGACGGGCAGGCGGATCACTTCTCGTGGGTGTGGACCGCGGAGGAGGCCCCCGACCGCATCCACGCCAGCTTCTACGAGACCCTCTGCATCGACGACCTGGTCTTCGTGGAGCCGGTGGCGGCCGCGACTGAGCGCGAGCTGATCCTGATCGCTCCGGAGGCCGGCCGCTTCGGCCGCATCCGCTTGATGCCGGGGGAGACCTGGCTCGTGGATCCCGAGAGCCGCCAGGTCCGCTTCGGCTCCCGCGGGGATACGATCGGGTCGCTCCGCGAGAAGCTCCTGATGGTCAACCCCGCCGCGCCCTCGAGCTGGTAGAGGAGCCAGGGGCCTCGAGGGTGATCGGTCTCCCGGGGGGCACCCCCTCGCGGGAGAGGCTCAGAGGGGCGCGAGCACCGCGTCGAGGAGCTCGACGAGGGTATCGCTGAGCTCGACGAATTCCACGCCGACCGCCCCATGGGCGAAGCGTCGGACCTCCGCCGACAGCTCGAGGCGAGGATGGCGGTGCTCCACGACGACGCTGAGCTGAAGGCGAGCGCCGAGCGCCGGCTGCTGGACCATCGTCAGGAGCGCTCCGCCCTCCGAGAGATCGGTCACCACCCCCACAGTGCTCCACGGCCCCGCGTGCACATCGACGATCAGCACCACCGAGCGGCGAGCATGACGACGACGCTCGCCCGGTCGGGTCTCCGCTTTGCGCTGGTTCGGTTGGCGACGCTCGAGCGCCGGCGCCGCGGCCTCGGGGTCCAGCAGCTCGTACTCGTTCGGCTTGATCATGGGGTTCGCTCCGCGGGATCTCGTGCCAGATGGAACCGCCCGGGGCGAGCTGCGTCGGGATGCCAGACCGCCCCGGACGGTTCGGGGGCTGGGGCCCCCGCGTCGACAGCCCTCGTGCCGACGCCCCTCGAGCATGCACCCCCTCGAGGGGGCCCAGGTGGGACATGTCCCACCTTTCCGATCCCCCTCGCGCCCCACCCCCGTGGGACCGCTCATGCCGTGCTCAGGCAGCAACCACGGGGATCAAAGCTGCGTCGTATGGCGCTCGATCACCCGCATCAGCCCGGAGTAGCCCTTTTTTTTCAGGGTATTCTTGAGGGCCGTGCGCAGGGTGAGGGCATGCCAGAGGGCCTCGGTCTCCACATCGACCAGCCGCCAGCGCGCCTTCGACCCGCGGCCGGACCAGTGGACCAGGAAGCGGATCGGCTCCCGGGAGCCGCCCGGCAGGACCAGCTCCCCCGGCACGACCGCCCGATCGCCCTCCCGGCCGATGGTGGGCCCCGTCAGCTCGAGGGCCGGCATCTCCGCGGGATGCAAGGGGCCGAGGTAGCGACCCCAGATCCAGTCTCGGAGCGCCCGGTCGAAGGCGGCGCGCTTCCGGCCACGCAGGCGCTTGTACGAGGGCTGCGAGAGCACCCTCTCGCCGAGGGCCTGCCAGTCGATGCGATCCTCGAGCAGATCCGCCGCCGCCCGCTTCGCCTCCCGAGCGGTCTCCGGAAGCGCCACGTCCATGAGGCCCACCAGCTTGTCGAAGAAGCGGCTGACCTCGTGGCGGGGGTCGATCCGCAGCTCCGCGTCGGCCGGCGACGCCCCGAGGAGCGTGGTGGCCACGAGCAGAGCGGGTACGGGGCCGATCACATGGCCAGCCTATCGAACCGAGCCCGCGCGCGCGAACGCGGGGCCGCCAGCACTTGGCGACCGCCGCGACGGCCGCGACCGCTGCTATTTCGGGCCTTCGAGCTCCTCTTCGAGATCGGCGAAGTCGTCCTCGGCGCTGTCGAGGCCGAGCTGCTGATCGAGGGACTCCTGCTGCTCCTGGTTCGCCTTGTCGGCCGCCGCGAACTCCGGGTCCACGTAGAACATCGAGTACCAGGCGTACCCGCCGCCAGCGACGCCGAGCAGCACGCCGGCGACCAAGAGCCTCTTGAGGGTCGGGGACAAGGCCACGACGCCCGCCTACTTCTTCAGGGCGGTGAGGCTCGCTTTGATCTCCACCTCGTCGGCCACCTTGATGCCGGCGAGGTTGTCCGGAGGGATCACGCCGTAGTCGCGGATGTTGATCTTCACCAGGGCGCGCACGCGCAGCGCGTCCGAGGTGATCCAGGCCTTCTTGGTCTTCTCGGTGGCCTTGTGGAAGCTGATCTTGGCGGGGGCGATGATCGTATTCGTCTTGCCCTTGATGGTCAGCTTGCCGTGGACCTTGACCGTGGTGCTCTTGCCATCGCTGAGGGCCTCACCACCCTCGATGCGATCGACGACGAGCTTCAGGTTCGGGTGCCTCTTGGCGTCGAGCCACATCTCGCTGTGCAGGTGCTCGTCGCGCTTGGCGATGCCGGTCTGGATCGAGGTCACGGGGATCGAGACTTCGCCCTTGGCTCTCGACAGATCGCGTAGATCCACCTGGAGGCTTCCGCTCACCGAGTTGGAGATGCCTGTGATCGTCTCGAAGGGAGCGTCGTTCTCGAAGCTGATCCGGTTCAGGCCACCGGGGGACATCGCGAAGGTGTCGGCGAGGGCCGCGGGCGCGCCGAGGAGGAGCGCGCCGGCGGCGAGGGTGGTCAGGGTCTTGATGCGCATGGGAGGGTCTCCGGGTCTCGTGGGACAGTGAGGTTGAGGCCGGATACGAAGGGAGACCAGCCCTGGTTACGCAACACACCCTCTCGGACCTGCCCCACACGCTGGATCTCGATGTCCTGGTCCCTTCGCCTCTCGG
>CAZEHU010000499.1:0-3462 GCA_964511605.1 uncultured Myxococcales bacterium | reverse complement strand
ACGTGCCGCGGCGCGCCTCCTACACAGGACCGCCAGCCTTATCCGATCGGCATTGTGCTTAGGGAGGCTTGGCCGGCCTCGGCGAGGAGGGGCAGGAGCTGCATCTCTAGGAGCGCTGGGAAGCCCCCCGTGTAGACGACGATGCTCCGCGAGGGAGGGCCGGCGCGGACGAGGGCCTCGAAGGGGCCAGCGCTCAGCCTTCCACCAGGGCGCGGGCGTCGCGGAGGACCTCTGCGGCGAGGGTGTGGGGGACGCCCTCGGCCTCGGCGAAGGAGCGGGCGCGGAGGTAGAGACCCGCCTCGTCGGCGGTGGCGAGGCCGGTCGGGACCAGCTCTCCGAAGAGCCAGAGCGCCAGATCGTCGGGGGAGGGGACGGCGTCGACGGCGGATCGGGCGGCGAGCGCGGCGGCGACCGCCGTGGCCGTGAGGTCGAGGGCCTCGCCGGGGAGCTCGGCGGCGAGGAGGGCCTCGGCGGCCTTCAGCTTGCGGGCGGCCAGGGTCCGGTGGCGAGAGGCCAGGCTCGGCGGCGAGGGCTCCGCGCGATCGTAGACCGCGTGGGCCTCTCGCGTCTCGGGGAGCGCCGCCTGGAGCGCGCGGAAGCTGACCGGCTCGACGATGGCGACGGGACAGGTGCCGGCGAGCTCGGCGGCCAGGTCGCCGTCACTGGGATCGACCCTCGAGACGATGGCGAAGAGGGTGCCTCCGAGGCCCAGCACACGCACGAGGCGGTCGCCGAGTCGCCCCTGCAGCGTGGCGACCATCTCGGACACATCGCCCCCATCGCCCAGGACCCTCGCGCGGCCCGGGGTGGGCGCGTCACCGTCGCTTCCCTCCGTGGGCGCCTCCGCTTCGGGTGCGGCTGCCTCGAGGGCGGGCTGCGCCTCGGCGGCGCCGGCCCTCGGCTCGTCCTCCTCGAGAGCTTCGAGCGCCACCTCCAGGTTCTTGCGGCTCACCCCCACCACGTCCTCGGTCGCATCCGGATCCACGACGTTCAGGAAGAGCTCGCGCTTGCCCTCGAGGATGGCGCCGACCCGGTGCTCATAGGAGTCGGCGGCCACGAGCAGGACGATCTGCACCGTGCGCTGCTGGCCCAAGCGATGGATCCGCGCGAGGCGCTGATCGAGGAGCGCCGGGTTATAGGGGAGGTCCACATTGATCAGCACCGAGGCGGCCTGCAGGTTCAGCCCCGTGGCCCCGGCGTCCGTCGAGAGGAAGACCTGGCAGCTCGGATCTTCGGCGAAGCGGTCGATGAGGGCCCCACGCTTTCGGGTCGGGACGCCACCGTGCAGGTACGCGACCCCGAGGCCCAGCTCCTCGGCCTCCACCTTCACGAGGTCGAGCATGCGCCTCCACTGGCTGAAGACGACCACCTTCTCTCCGCCCTGCAGGGAGAGCTCGTCGAGGAGGCGAGTGATCTCGGAGAGCTTGGGGGAGCCCACGATGGTCTCGTCGACGAGGCCACCGTGATCACAGGCCATTCGGGCGGTCTGCAAGGCTGCGAGGAGGCGCTTCTGCTCCGCGGGGCTCAGGGGCCGCTTCTGCTGGCTCGGGATTCGCGCGATCTTGCGTGCGGCGCTCATCGCCCCGTCGTGGAGCTCGCGCTGTTGCCGGGTCATGGGGGTGTCGAGGCGCTGGACGATGCGCTCCGGGAGCTGATCCGCGACGACCCTGCGGTCCCGGCGGAGCATCACGCCCTGGAGGCGGCGGCGCAGCTCGCTCAGGTTGCGGTAGCCGAGCACCTTGCCGCGCGGGTCGGTGACGTGGAAGTGAACGAGGAACTGCCAGAGGGGCCCGAGCACCCGCCGGTCGATCACCTGCATCACGCTGTACAGGTCCTCGAGGCGGTTCTCGAGGGGCGTGCCGCTGAGCACGAAGGCGTAGCGACTGGGGACGCTCTTCACCGCGTCCGCGGTCTTGGTCTTCCAGTTCTTGATGCGCTGGGCCTCGTCGAGGACGAGGAGGTCGGGCGCCCCCGCCTCGACGATCGCGTGGTGATCGCGGAGGACCAGCTCATAGTTGCAGATCACGTAGCGTGCGGGCTGGCGGTACAGGGCCTTGCGCGCCTTGGCGTTGCCCTGGACGACGACGGCCTGGTGCCCGGTGAAGCGCTCGATCTCGCGAGCCCACTGGTGCTTCAGCGAGGCCGGGCAGACGATCAGGACACGCCGCACCCCCTCGTACTCCGAGAGCCAGACGCTGGCAGCGATAGCCTGCAGGGTCTTGCCCAGGCCCATATCGTCGGCGAGCACGGCCCGCCCGGCCGAGGCCAGGAAAGCGACGCCGCGGACCTGGTAGGGGTAGAGGCGCGCGCGGAGGCCAGGCAGGTGGCCGCCCGAGCGCTGGATCCTGTCGCGGATGCGCTGGGCACGGAGGGCATGGGACTCGTCCTCGAGGAGGCGGCGCACGTGCTCGAGCACCTCGGCGCTGAGGTGGACCTCCTCGCGGCCGAGGAGGCCATCGGCCAGGGTGAGGAGCGAGGTGTCATCGTGGCCCGCGAGATAGCCGGCCTCGTCGAAGTAGAGGTCGAGGAGGTGCGCGAGGTCCCCAGGGATCTCCGCGGCGCGCCGCAAGCGGATCGCGGGGGGCTCGGCAGCCCGCCAGTCGAGGTGGACGACGCTCACCCGTGGCCCGGCCTTCTCGGCGCGCTTGCTCTTGCGCTTGCCCAGCTTGCGCCTCGCTTTGTCCAGGGCGGCCTCGATGTGCTTGCAGGTGCCGAGGCGGCCCGTGGCGAAGTCGTGGCAGGAGCAGTAGTTCAGCGGCTCGCTCAGCGAGCGGATCAACACCCGATAGCGACGTCCCCCGACCCCGGTGGCCTGCAGCGAGCGCGCGCTCCAGGTGCCGAACTCCGGGTCACCGGCCACGTGCTCGACGACGACCTCGGTGCGCGCCCGCCGCGATCGAACCCGAAGCGCCTCCTCGCGGGCGTCGACGACGGCCTCCTCCTCCACCTCCTGCTGGGCGGCGGCGTAGGCGAGGAGGGCGGCGATCGAGTGCTCGCAGAAGGGGCCCTGGTCGTAGAGGCAGTCGCAGCTCGGGGCGAGGCCCCCCTCCCCCTCCTCGATCTGTAGCTCGTAGGGCTGATCGCGCTCGGCGCCCTCCACCGAGGCCCGGAGCAGCCCCTCCTCCCAGGACAGCTCGAGGACCCGGTCGTCCTTGAAGTAGCCCACGCCCCGCTGGACCAGGGTCTCGGGGGCAAGGGAGCCGAGCTCGTCGAGGGTGCGCTGGAAGGGGTCGCTCACGGTGGGCCTCCAGGGTGGTGAGGGCGGGCGTAGCGCGGCGGCTCGGGGCGCGCAAGGGTGGCAGGAGGCGGCTTCTTCTGCGTTGACCGGCGAGCGCTGTTGAGGGAGGGTCGCCCCACAGTCGCTGGAGGTAGCGTATGGAGATCCGCCTACACGGCCGCGGGGGCCAGGGGGGGGTGACCTGCGCGAAGATCCTCGCGGCGATGTACGCTCGGCTGGGCAAG
>CAZEHU010000498.1:0-3467 GCA_964511605.1 uncultured Myxococcales bacterium | reverse complement strand
CCCAGCCGTCGCCGCCGCCGTCGTCCCCGCCGCCGTCGCCCCACTCGTCCTCCTCCGGACCCTTGAGGGCATCCTCCTTGCGCTTCTTCTCCTGCTCGATGAGGCGCTTGGCCTCGTCGATGAAGGAGTCGAGCTCCTTGGCCTCCTTGGCGATGGGCGGGTTCATCTGGCGGAAGGTGCTGAAGGACTCCACGCACTCCGCGAGCTGGGCCTCCCGCTCCTTGCCCGGCAGGGGATTCTCCAGGTAGAGGATGCCGAGGTTGTAGTGGGCCTCGGCGATCTGCGGATCGAGCTCCAGGGCCTTCTTCCAGGAGGCCTCGGCCTCGACGAAGAACTTCAGGCCGCGGAGGGAGTTGCCCAGGTTCAGCCACGCCGGCGCGAAGGCCGGCGCCAGGAGGGTCGCGCGGCCGAGCACGTCGGCCGCCGCCGTGAAGTTGCCCACCGCCAGGTAGGTGGCGCCAGCGTTGTTGAGGGCCTCCACGTAGAAGGGATCGGCCTCGATCGCCTTGTCGAACCAGACGCGCGCGGTGTTCACGTTCTCGCGCTTCATGAAGATCCGGCCGCGGATCATCGCCGTCTCGGGGTTGTCGGGCTCCAGCTCCAGGGCGCGCTCGAGGATCGCCTCGGCGGTGGCGTCGTTGCCCTGCGCGAGGTAAGCGCGCGCCAGGATCTTCATCGCGAGCACGTTGGTCTCGGCCTTCTTGAGGACCGCCCGCGTGGAGTCCATCGCATCGAGTGCGCGTCCCGCTGCGATCTGGGCCTCCGCCAGCGCCAGACGCAGGCCCAGGTTGTCGGGATTGTCGGCCGCGAGCGCCTCGAGCGCGTCGACGATCTCCACCGCGCTGCCGTCGAGGCTCTTGAGGCGAGCACGCAGGATCTGGGAAGGCGCGTGGCTCGGATCGGCGGCCACGGCCTTGTCGACCTCGCCCCGCGCCTCGTCGGCGCGTCCCTGGCGCAGGCGGATGCGGGCCAGGTGGTAGTGCCCCTCGGCCTTGGCCTCCGGATCGGTCGTGGCTGCCGAGGCCTTCGCCTCCGCCGCAGGGAGCTGACCGCGCTCGAGGAGCGAACCCGCCTCCCACGCGAACAGGGCACCGCCGGTCAGGCCCTCCGGGGGCGTGGGGGGAGGAGCGTCCGGGAGCTTGGGGACGGGCGGACCCTCGGGAGCGAAGCCGTCATCGCCACCCTCGCCACCGAAGCCGTCGTCGTCGCCGCCACCCTCAGCACCCTCGCCGCCTTCGTCTCCGAAGCCGTCGTCTCCGCCGGCCTCGCCGCCTTCGTCTCCGAAGCCGTCGTCTCCGCCGGCCTCGCCGCCTTCGCCTCCGAAGCCGTCGTCTCCGCCGCCGGTCTCACCACCGCCGGTCTCACCACCGCCGGTCTCACCGCCGCCCTCCTCTCCCCAGTCGTCGTCGCCGGCGCCTTCCTCACCGCCACCTTCCTCCCCCCAGTCGTCGTCGCCGCCCTCTTCGTCGCCCTCGTCGCCCCAGTCGTCATCGGACTGGGCGTGGGCGGACGGAGCGCCGAAGAGGGGCGCGGGCCCGAGGGTGATGAGCCCCAAGGCGAGCAGCAGAGCGAGCGGTAGGAAGCGCAGGTTCACTCTTCCTCCCCCTCGGCCTTCGGAACGGGCACAGCGACGTCGATGGTGTAGAGGGGCTCGAAGGACAGCTTGCGCTTCTCCTCCTTGAAGAGCGGGTACTCGGAGGGCTTGTACTTGTTGATCGCCTCGAGGGCCTTCTGGGCCCACTCGTTGCGGACCTTGAACTCGCGGGCTTTGTCGACGGCCACCTGGAAGCGCGAGATCGCCTGATCCTCGAACTGCAGGCCCATGTCCTCGATCTGGGTCACGTACATGTCCAGCTCGTCGTCGGTGAGACCCTCCGGCTCCGGGGCCGCGTAGAGCATGTCCGCGAACTCCTTGAAGAGCATCGCCTGCCGGTAGGCCGCGGCGATGGTCCAGGAGAAGGACTTGTAGGTGTAGATCTGGTCGTACTCGCTGAAGAGCTCGCCGATGAGGGTCTGCTTCTCCTTGATGATCTTGCCGGCCTTCTCCGGATCCGCCGTGGTCAGCCGGGTCTTCATGTACTTCTGGAACTTCGCATCGATAGCCGCGAAGGCGATCTCGGCTGCCTCACCGGCCCCCACGGAACCAGGCGCTGCGCCCCGGGCCTCGTACTCCTTGAGGATCTGCGCGCGGAGCTTCTTCTCGCCGCGTCGATCCTTCTTCTCGGCGGCCCGGTCGGCGAGCACACCGAGGGCCGTGAAGATCAGGGTGTCCTGGCCAGGCGTGGTGGCATGGGTCTTGAGGAACTTCTTCAGGATCCGCCGGTAGTTCTTCCAATCGTCGAGCTTCTCGTAGAGCTCACCGGAGTGGTAGAGGAAGCCGATGGACTCCTCGAGGTCCGGATACTGGTCGGCGTATTTCTCGTAGTACTTGGCGGCGTCCTTGTAGTTGCCGGCGAACTCGTTGAGCTGCGCGCCCTTGAAGAGGGTGAACTTCTTCTCGTCCCCGGGACCGTAGAGGCCATTGAGGGTGAGGTAGGCGCTGAGCGCCTTGTCGAAGTTGAAGAACTTCTCGTAGGTCTGGGCCAGGTTGTACATGGAGTCGAGCTTGAACTCGCTGTTCTTGTACTGGGGATCGGTGACGAGCTTCTCGAAGATGCGCGACGCCGAGTCGTAGTACTTCACGTTCATGTAAGCGACGCCGGCGTTGTAGTAGGCCTTGTCCGCGTAGGAGGCCGTGGGGCTCTCATCAGCGAGGCGCTCGAACTCCTTGGCCGCGGGCAGGTAGTCCTTGTCCTCGTAGAGGCGCGAGGCGTGCTTGAACTGTTGGCCGAGCTTGAAGACCCGGATCTTCTCGCCGAGCTCTTGTGCGAGCGGGCTGTCGCCCCCGACGCGGGTGAGGATGCCGGCCCACTTCTCGAGGTTCTTGAAGTCGTTCTCCTCGGAGTAGGTGTTCACGATGTTGGCGATCGCGAGGGAGACCAGCTCGCTGTCCGGATGGCAGGAGATCACCTGGGCGTAGCGCTCGCGGGCCTGCGGGTAGTTCTTCAGGCGGAGGAGGGACTCGGCGACGAGGTAGGCGTTCTGGGCCTGATCCTCCTCGGTGCCGTCGAGGTCCGCGGCGACGAAGAAGTCCACCGAGTCCATCCAGCGCTTCAGGTTGTCGGGCACGGGCTCGGCCTCGATCTCCTTGATCTTGGCGTCGTCGTCGTCGGCCTCCTCGATGGACGCCTCCTCCTCGGCCCCCTCGGCCGGCGGCTCCCACTCGCTGCCGGGGACGAGCTTGGCCTCGAGCTCGCCGCGCCCCGCGAGGATGGTGAGGATCTTCTCCTCCGCCTTCATCCACGAGTAGGTCGCCGGCTTCCGGTAGTCCGCCTTCTCGGGATGCTTGGCCACCTGCTCGTAGACCGGCGCAGCTCGCTCGAACTGGTCGGAGTACCAGAGCGTCTCCGCCATGAGGAAGGTGAGCT
>CAZEHU010000497.1:2604-3468 GCA_964511605.1 uncultured Myxococcales bacterium | reverse complement strand
CCGCTTCACCAGCGGCAGCCGCAAGGCGGTCAGCGCCGAGGAGGCCGCGGGCGGGCCGCGCAGCGGACGTGGCGATGCCAATACCGTGCTGGACTTCCCCGGCATCCGACGTCACGAGACCCGGCCGGACGTCGGGGTCGATCACGGCTGGTTCGTCGACAAGGTCGAGGACATCGACCGCGAGTCGCACCACGAGCCCGAGAAGGATCCCTTCGGGGCCCACCACCACGGCTCCGGCTGGAAGATCTACGCGGCGATCATCGCCGTGGCCAGCGTGCTGGCCGGGGGTCTGTACCTCGCCACCGGCAAGCCGGGTGGGTCGCAGAAGACCACCTCCGAGGCCCGACAGCGCGGCCCCCAGACCGCCGCCGAGCTCAAGCTCCAGAAGGAGTATCAGGCCAAGGAGGCGCGCCGACGGGAGCGGGACGTCGAGCGCCGGAAGGCCGACGAGCAGCGGCTGCGCGCCGAGCTCGCCGCCAAGGCCCTCGACCAGGGGCTGGTCCCCGCGGATCCGAACGCCAGACCCACACCGCCGCCGAGGCCGAGGCCGCGACCCGCCCCTGCGGCTCCGGAGATCGACAAGGGCCCCGCGTTCCCCTCGCCCACCGAGGGAGGCGCCGCTTCGGTCACGGCGGACGACGAGAAGGACGAGGGGAGCGGGAGCGCCCCGAGCAGCGACGGAGCCAAGGTCGAGCCGCCGACAGAGGGCAGCAAGGACTCCGTCGCCGAGTCCGGTAAGGACAAGGCCTCCAGTGGCACGACCGACCCGCCCGAGAAGGTCGAGGCCAAAGCCGAGGGCTCGCAGGACAAGGGCTCGACGGATAAGGGCTCGAAGGACAGAGGCCCGAAAGACAAGGGCTCGAA
>CAZEHU010000497.1:0-2504 GCA_964511605.1 uncultured Myxococcales bacterium | reverse complement strand
GGACAAGGGCTCGAAGGACAAGGGCTCGAAGGACAAGGGCTCGAAGGACAAGGGCTCGAAGGACAAGGGCATCCACGAGGTCGTGGCCGGCTCGAAGGACCCCGGCGGCTCCACGTCCAAGTCCAAGGACAGCGCTCCCGCTGGCGTCTCCGGCGACGGCACCAAGCGCAAGACCGACTCCAAGAAGTTCGTGAAGCTCGGTATCCAGGCGTACAAGGCCGGCAACATCAAGCTGGCCGCTGGCTACTTCACCAAGGCCCGCACCCTCGATCCGAAGAACAACATCGCTCGTCGCTACGAGAAGATGGCCCGGGAGAAGCTCGGCAACTGATCGGGTGAGCGCATCCGGAGTCGGCAGGGGATCGCGCCCTCGGCCCCTTGCCGGGCCGCACCGCCCGATCTAGATCGGGGGCGTCCCGGAGGAGGGCGGTCGTCATGGCACGGCGGCCCGTCCGACGGTTGTGGGAGGCCCCGTGAAGTTCTTCATCGATACCGCCGACATCGCCCAGATCCGCGACGCCCTGTCCATGGGCATGTGCGATGGGGTGACCACCAACCCTTCCCTCGTGGCCAAGATCGGCCGGCCCTTCCGCGAGACCGTGGGCGAGATCCTCGAGGCGGTGCCTGGGCCCGTGAGCCTCGAGGTCACGACCCTGACCTACGACGAGATGATGACCCAGGCCCGCGAGCTCGCCGGCTGGGGTGAGAACGTCGTCGTGAAGCTGCCCCTGACCGAGCCGGGCCTGAAGGCCTGCCGTACCTGCTCGGAGGAGGGCATCCAGACCAACGTGACACTCTGCTTCAGCCCGACGCAGGCGCTGCTCGCTGCCAAAGCCGGGGCCACGTACATCAGCCCCTTCGTGGGCCGCCTCGACGACATCTCCGCCGATGGCATGGGCCTCATCGCCGACATCCTGGAGATCTACGACGCCTACGACTTCGCGACCCAGGTGCTCGTCGCTTCGATCCGCCACCCGGATCACGTGGTGCAGGCCTCCAAGATGGGGGCCCACGTCTCCACCATGCCCCACGGGGTCCTCCAGAAGCTCTTCAAGCACCCTCTGACGGATATCGGGCTGGCCAGGTTCATGGAGGACTGGAAGCGGGTGCCCTCTTCCTGACAGTGGACTGAGCCCGTGGGGGTTGCCGCTACCGGCTGAAGGCCACGAAGATCTTCCGCTGGCCCCGCCGGAGGAGGAGCGAGAGGGCGTCGCCGGCTTCCACGGCCTCGACCCGCGAGCGGAAGTCGTCCAGGCCGCCGGTCACCGCCTCGTAGCTGACCTCGAGGATGATGTCGCCGGCCTCGATGCCGGCCATATCGGCGACGCTGCCGCCGAGCACGTCGTGCACCACCACCCCGTGACCCGCCTGGAGCTCGAGCTTTTTGCGGAGACCCTCGGGGACCTCCATGACGGTGATGCCGAGATCGGCCAGCTCGACCGTACGGCCGGGCTTCTCCGGGGCTGCCTCCGGCGCTCTGGCCATCCCGGGCTGCGGGAAGCGGGTGAGGCGTACCTTCTTGGTCAGAGTCTTCTTGCCTCGACGGACCTTGACCTTCACGTCCTTGCCGGTGCCTGCGGTCGAGGCGAGCCAGCTCACATCCTCCCAGTGCTCCACGAGCTTGCCGTCCCAGTGGGTGATCACATCGCCCGGGCGCAGGCCCGCCTTCTTCGCGGGGAAGCCGGGGCGGACCTCCCGCACCAGGGCGCCGACAGGGCGCTTGAGGCCGAGCTCCTTAGCCAGGGCGGCATCGACGGGGCCGATGTTCACACCGAGGAAGGAGCGCCTCGAGCCCCCGGTAGCGAGCTGCGGTAGGAGGGTCTTGACCATGTGGATCGGCAACGCGAAGCCGATGCCCTGCCCCGCGGCGTTGATGGCGGTGTTGATGCCCACCACCTCCCCGCGGATGTTGATGAGGGGTCCGCCGGAGTTGCCCGGGTTGATGCTCGCGTCGGTCTGGATGAAGTTGGCGTACATGGGGCGTCGTCCGGGCTGTACGTCCCGCCGCCCCTTGGCGCTCACGATGCCGGCCGTGACCGTGTGGCTCAGGCCGAAGGGGTTGCCGATCGCCACGACCCACTCGCCGATGTCCAGGGTCTCCGAGTCGCCGAGGGGGGCGACCGTGAGGGTCTCCTCGGGGCTGAAGTTGAGGAGGGATACGTCGAGGCGCGGGTCGGCCCCGACTACCGTCGCTTCGTACTCCTTGCCGCTCATCAGGGTGACGGTGATGCGGGTGGCGTGCTCGACGACGTGGTGGTTGGTGAGCACCAGGCCATCGTCCCGGAGGATGAAGCCGGTGCCGAGGCCCTGGGCCGGGCGCCCCATGCCGAAGCCGAAGAAGGGGGCCAGGGGGTGTCCGGTGCGGGGCCCTTTCTTCTCCACGGAGATGTTGACCACCGCCGGGCTGAGGGCCTTCGCGAGGCGGCTGAAGGCGCTCATGGAGACCGGCGCGTCGGGATCGAGGGGGGCGACGAAGCTCCTCTCGGTCCAAAGGGGGCGGTCGG